>CAYGST010000105.1:0-11477 GCA_964352415.1 uncultured Planctomycetaceae bacterium
CTGCTCGCCGACCCGGATGCCGATGGAGTGCCCGCCGCCTGGCAGCGCTGCCAGGATGCCGAGCAGGCGCTCGTCGCCCACATCGGCCGGAGCGCCGAGCTCGACGAGGCCGAGCGCGAGTCGCTGCGCGCGGATCTCGATCGACTGATGCGCCTCAACGCGATCGCGCGCCAGGCCGTGCTACGCCAGCAGGATGGCCTCGCCAAGACCCTGGTGGATGCCCGTCAGAAGCAGAGTCAGGTGCGCGCCTACTCGGCCGGTGGGCAGAAGAGCGGCGGCTCCTGCGACATGGCCGGCTGAGGCGCGGCGGCCGAACGCAGCGCGAGCGCCCGCTCCGCCTTCGGCGCGGCGGGCGCTGCGCGTTGCGGACCACCGGCGCACCGCTGCCCCTGCCTGGCGGTGCGCGTCCTGACCCTCCATGGGGCGAGGCGCGGGGAGACAAGGTGTTGAAATACTCAACAGTCTGGTCGGACGCGGAACCCCGACCGGAAAGCCCTTCTGGCCCGCCTGGAAGCGGTTTCGGGGGCCTGGGGAGGCCTTGCCGGGTCGCCCGGGGGAGCCGCACCGCGTTAAGGGGATCCGGGGACGGGTCGAAAGCGGACCCGGCATGCAGCACTCCGTCCCCGACCTCCACCTCGCGCTTCTTCCCGCCGCCCAAGAGGCCGGCCGCCTCGGCGGCACGACCGGGCCCGACCTCAGCCGCTACTTCCTCGTCTGCGCGATCCTGATCGCGGTGACGGCGGGGGTCGCCTGGGGCCTGAAGAAGCTGCTCGCCCACAACCTCCAGACCCGCGCCTCCCAGCGCTCCCTGAAGGTGCTCGACGTCCTCGGCCTCGGCGGCAAGCGCCAGGTCGCCGTCGTCCGTTGCTACGACCGGACCTTCATCCTCGGGCTCGGAGAGCGCGAGGTCAGCCCGATCGCGGAGCTCGATCCGGTGATCGGCTCGGACGAGGCGCCAGAGGCGCCGCGCCCGGCTGACCGCGCCGCCTTCGCCCAGGCGCTGGAGCAGGTCCGCAAGGCTCTGCCGAAGTCGCTGCAGCCGGGTGGACGCAGTGAGGCTCCGGCTCCGGCCTTCGCGACCGCGCACGCCGGCGCACAGCCGCTCGTGGAGGACGCCATCGAACCGAGCCTGCAGGCCGAGCTCGAACGCCGCTACCAGGCTGCGTCCGAGCGCCTCGCGGCGACCGGCACGACCGGTGCCCAGGCGACCGGCAACGTCCAGCCGTACCTGCCGCCCAGCACGACGCAGCAACCAGTGCAAACCCAGTACGCGACGACCGAGGCTCCGAGCGCCGCTGCCGCGCCCGCGCCGAAGAAACGCGTCCTGCGCAAGGTGATCCGCAAGCGCAGCCAGGAAGAGAGCGACCGCGCGCGTTCGGTCGCGTCGGCCGCGCTCGAGATGGCGGCCACGATGAAGCGCGAGCGCGCCGCAGCAGCGCAGCGCAGCGCTTCAGCACTGGCTGCCCACGTCCAGGCCGCGGATGCGGTGCCCGCGCCGCTGCCGGCGCCGGCCTCCGCGCAGGCGGCGCCATCGCACCAAGCTCAGTCGCCGCAGGACCAGGCACAGCGAGCCCAGCAACAACAGGCGCAGTCGCCGCCCACGCTGCGCCTCGAGGGGGTGCTCGGATGACGCTGGCTCGCCTCGGACGCTACGCGCTCACCGCGCTCGCGCTGCTCCTCGTCCTCACTCCGGCCGCGCCGGCGCAGGGACTCGAGCAGGCGATCGGTGAGCTGCTCCAGAACGCTGAGGGCCTCTCCGGCCAGCCGGTGGAGGCTTCGATGAAGCTGCCCGGCGAGGAGTCGTCGCGGCTCAGCTCGGCCGTGGAGATCGCGCTCCTCCTGACGTTGCTCTCGCTGCTGCCGGCGATCCTGATCTCGGTCACGAGCTTCACCCGCATCGTGATCGTCCTCTCCTTCGTGCGCCGCGCGCTGTCGGTCAACGAGCTGCCGCCCAACCCCGTCATCATCGGGCTGGCGCTGTTCCTGACGACCTTCGTGATGGCGCCGGTCGCCGAGCGCATCTACGAGAAGGCCTGGGTGCCGTACGAGGAGCAGGAGCTCGAGTCCTGGGAGGCGTTCGACATCGCCTGGGGCGAGATGCGCACGTTCCTCGTCGCGAACACGCGCGAGTCCGAGCTGACGCTGTTCGCGGAGATGAGCGGCTACGAAGCGCCGGAGGGCGAAGCGGCCGAGCCGCCGCTCACCGTCGTCGTGCCCGCGTTCGTGCTCAGCGAACTCAAGACGGCCTTCCAGATGGGCTTCCTGCTCTTCCTGCCGTTCCTCGTCATCGACCTCGTCGTCTCGAGCATCTTGCTCTCGATGGGCATGTTCATGCTGCCGCCCGTGATGATCTCGACGCCGTTCAAGGTGCTCGTCTTCGTCCTCGTGGATGGCTGGCACCTGATCTGCCAGTCGGTCGTGACCTCCTTCAACGTCATCTAGCGGGGGAGCCGTGCCCGAACTCGACCTGCAGATCACCGACCTGGCGCGCGAGCTCCTGATGACCGCGCTGATGCTCGCGGCGCCGGTGCTCATCGTCGGCCTGATCGTCGGCTTCGCCGTCAGCCTGTTCCAGGCGCTGACCTCGGTGCAGGAGCAGACGATGAGCCTCATCCCGAAGATGTTCGCCGTCCTGCTCGTGACACTGCTCCTCCTCGCGCCCGCGCTGCAGGTCATGCGCGACTACACCGAGCGCATCTTCGAACAGATCAAGACCTTCGGTCTCAGCTGAGCCTCGTCGCGTGACTCTACCTCTCACCCTCCCGCTGCTCGAGGCCTTCGGTCTCTACCTGCTGCGCACCAGCGCGCTCGTGCTGGCGTCACCGCTGCTCGGGACGGGGACGGGATTCGCGGGCTACAAGATCGCGCTCGTGCTCGGGGTCAGCCTGGTGCTGTTCCTCTCGGGCGGCCAGGCGCTCGAAACGGAGGCGGGCGCCGTCGGCTACACGGTGATGTGCTTCCACGAGGTGATGGTGGGGCTCTTCCTCGCGTTCGTACTGCAGATGGTGCTGATGGCCATCCGCGTCGCGGGCGAGCTGATCGGCGTCGAGATGGCCTTCAATATGGCGAGCATCGTCGACCCCGGCACGGGCATCAACACGCCGCTGATCACCCAGATCTACGAGGCGGTGTTCTTCCTCAGCCTCCTCGCCGTGAACGGACACCACTGGCTGCTGCGCGCGCTCGAGAGCTCGTTCGTTCGCGCGCCAATCGGCGGCATCGGGCTCGAGACGGAAGCGGTCTCCATGATCCTCGACCTGTTCGAGCGCATGTTCATGGCGGGCATCACGTTCGCCGCGCCGGTCCTGTTCCTGCTCGTTCTCGTCTCGGTGATCGTCGGCTTCCTGTCGCGCCTCGTGCCGCAGATCAACGTGATGGAGGTCGGATTCAGCCTGCGCGTCGCGATCGGCATGGTCGGCATCCTCGTCTTCTCCCCGTTCCTCGCTCCCACCATGAACACCCTCTTCGAGGAGCTCATGGGCGGACTCGATCGGTGCCTGGACGCACTGGAGGCCTGACTTGGCTGGCGAATCCGACTCCGGCGAGAAGACAGAAGACGCCACGCCACGGCGCCGTGAAGAAGCGCGTGAGAAAGGTCAGGTCGCGATGTCGACCGAGTTCATCTCGGGCGTCGCGCTCGCCGTTGCGTTCGGTCTGTACCTGCTCATGAGTGGTCCGATCCTCGAGATCCTAGGTCACGGCGTGAGAGTCGCGTTCGCGAACATGGCGCACCTCGGCACGCTCGACCTCGACGAGCCGAGCGCCAGCGAGATCATGGGTTCCGCGGGCGAGCAGGGCCTCCTCGCCGTGCTGATCTTCGCAGCGCCGCTCTTCGTGCTCTCGATCGTCGTCGGCTTCGGCCAGATCGGCTTTCAGATCACGCCCAAGGCGCTCGAGATGGACCTGTCCAAGCTCGACCCGATCAAGGGCGTCGGCCGCCTCTTCTCGATGAAGTCCGTGGTGCGGACCGGCCTCGCGCTGCTCAAGGTCGTGGCCATCGGAGCCGCCATCGGCGTCACGACATGGCGCCAGATCGGCGCGCTATCCGGGATCGACGGCGTCGATGTGGGACCCGCGCTGATCGTCGGCAACGGGCTCTTCGTGCGCTGCTGCGTCGCGGCGCTGATCGCCATCCTGGCCATCGCGGTCATCGACCTCACCTTCCAGCGCTGGCAGCACTCCAAGGAGCTGCGGATGAGCAAGCAGGAAGTGAAGGAGGAGATGAAGAACATCGAGGGCGACCCGCACATCAAGGGACGCATTCGCCAGATCCAGCGTGAGATGGCGGGCCGTCGGATGATGGACGAGGTGCCGGACGCGACCGTGGTCGTGACGAACCCGACGCACTACGCGGTCGCGCTGAAGTACGACCGCACGGGGGAGGACGGACTGGCGCCGCGCGTCGTCGCGAAGGGCGTCGACGACGTGGCGCAGCGGATCAAGCAGCTCGCCCGTGAGAACGAGGTCGTGTGCTTCGAGAACGTCCCGCTCGCCCGCGCGCTCCACGCGCAGTGCGAGATCGGCGACTCCATTCCGGAGGAGCTCTTCGAGGCCGTTGCCAGCGTCCTCGCCTACGTCTACCGCGTTCAGGGTGGGGCCGTCCCCGTGCCCGCCTGAGCTGAATCGAGATGAGCAACACTCCCACAACACTCGTCGGCGCGCAGCGCTTCGGAGATCTGCTTCGGCGGTACTCCGATTGGGCCATGGGCATCGGCGTGCTCGGGCTGATGGTGACCCTGATCACCCCGCTCTCACCAGCGGTGCTCGACACGATGCTGGCGACCAACATCACGTTGGCGTTGCTCATCCTGATGGTGACGATGAACGCGGCGTCTTCGACGGAAGTGAACACCTTCCCGTCGATCCTGCTGTTTGCGACGCTCTTCCGCCTCGGCCTGAACGTGGCCTCGACGCGGATGATCCTCACCGGCGGCGAAGCCGGGCGCGTCATCACGGCCTTCGGTGACTACGTCGCCGGCGACAACCTGATGGTCGGGCTCGTCGTATTCCTCGTCCTGATCATCGTGCAGTTCGTGGTCATCACGAAGGGCTCCGGCCGGATCAGCGAGGTCGCCGCTCGCTTCGTGCTGGACGCGATGCCCGGCAAACAGATGGCGATCGACGCCGACCTGAACAGCGGCCTGATCGACGCGACCGAGGCCAAGAAGCGCCGTATCGAGATCGCGACCGAGGCCGAGTTCTACGGTGCGATGGACGGCGCCTCGAAGTTCGTCCGCGGAGACGCGATTGCCGGTCTCATCATCACGGCGCTCAACCTCATCGGCGGCGTCGCGATCGGGACCCTCGGCGGCCTGAGCTTCGCTGAAGCCGGCGAACGCTTCTCCAAGCTGACGATCGGTGACGGCCTCGTCTCCCAGATCCCTGCGCTGTTCGTCTCGACGGCCGCGGCCGTCCTCGTCACGAAGAGCACCAGCGATCACAGCCTCGGCCGCAGCCTCATGGCGCAGGTCGGCGGACGCCCCAAGGCGACGTTGATCGCCGCGGGAATGATGTTCGTGCTCGCGCTGTTGCCCGGGATGCCGCGGCTGCCGTTCTTCGTGCTCGCGACCATGCTGATCCTCCTCTGGCGTTCGACGAAGGACGTCGAGAACGTCAGCGAGCTCCTGGGCGATCCGTTCGCGGACGCGGGCATCGCCGGGCTAGAGCCGGGCGAGGGCGACGAGCCCAGGTCCGACGACGACAACGTCGAGGAGCTCCTGCGGGTCGATCGGCTGTCGCTCGAGATCGGCTACCGGCTCATCTCGCTCGTCCAGGACGAGAACGGTTCGGGCCTGCTCGACCACATCGCGCAGCTGCGCCGGCGCTTCGCCCTCGGCGAGGGCATCGTGCTGCCACCGGTGCGGATCAAGGACAACATCCGGCTCGCGCCGGGCGCGTATCGCCTGCTGCTCGGCGGCCAGGAGGTCGCGGAGGGCTCGATCGAGCCGGGCCAGTTCCTCGCCATGGACAGCGGAACCGCGAGCGGTTCGATCCAGGGCAAGGAGACCACCGACCCCGCGTTCGGGCTACCGGCGTGGTGGATCAACGAATCCCTGCGGGACGAGGCCGAGCTGCTCGGCTACACGGTCATCGACCCGACGAGCGTTCTCGTCACGCACATCTCGGAGACGATCCGCGCCGACCTCGGCGAGCTCTTGTCGCGCGACGACGTGCGCGAGCTGGTCGAGGCCGCCAAGCGCAACTCGCCGGCCGTCGTCGACGAGCTGATCCCCGAGAAGATGAGCTACGGAGAGGTTCAGGGGGTTCTGCGCAACTTGCTGCGCGAGGGCGTCTCGATCCGCAACCTCCCGGCCGTGCTCGAGGTGCTCGCGGACAACGCGGGGCGTACGAAGGACATCGACACGATGACCGAGCTCGTTCGTCAGCGCCTCGGCCGCGCGCTCTGCGAGCAGTTCTCCGATCCCTCGGGCGTCGTGCACGCCGTGACCCTCGATCCGGAGATCGAAGAACGCCTCGCCCTCGCTGTCGGTGGGGGTGGTCAGGCCGTCGACGCGGGCTCGGTGAGCCCCGCCTACTTGCAACAACTCATGGAGCGGGTCGGAGAGTCGATCGCGAGCGCAGCTCGCGGCGGCCACGACGTCGTCCTGCTCGTTCGCTCCAGTGTCCGCCGCTTCCTGAACGAGCTCGTCCGCTCGTCGCTCCCGAAGGTCGCGGTCCTCTCCTACAACGAAGTCGTTCCCGCACGGTCGGTGCAAACCGCCGCTGTCGTGAAGATGGAGGATTGATATGCAGATCCACAGAGTTCGAGGCAATGACCTCAACGATGCGCTCCGAAAGGCGCGCCGCACCTACGGCGAGTCCGCCGTCGTCCTGAGTCAGGAGAACGCGCCCGGTGGCGGCATCATGCTCGCCGTCGCGGAGCGTCCACCGCTGAAGAACGAGGAGCTCGAGGCTCTCCGCAAGGAGAGCCAGCAGAAGTTCGGCAAGGTCGAACCGAAGAGCTTCCCGAAGGAGACGACGCTGCCGCCTGGCTACCAGGAGGTCCGCGTTCGTCTCGAGGGCACGGGCTGCAGCGCCGAGTGGAGCCACGCGCTCTGCCTGGCCGCGTCCCAAGCCGGCGACGACGGGGACCACCCGATGGACACCGTCGGCGCCGCGATCGGCGAGATGGTGCGGATCGCATCGCTCCCGAAGCAGCCGGGGATCACCCGCGTGATCGCCTTCGTCGGGAACACCGGCGTCGGCAAGACGACGGGCCTCGTGAAGCTCGGCGCAAGGCTCGTGAAGAGCCGCCGCAAGGTCGCGCTCGCGACCCTCGATTCGCGCCGCGTCGGCGCAGTCGAGCAGTTTCGAGCGTACGCCCAGCTCCTGGATGCGCAGCTGCGCATTCTGAAGACGGGGCAGGTGCTCACGCCTGAGATCCTCGGTGCGGTCGGTCACGACGTCGTCCTGCTGGACACGACGGGACGCCCCGCCGACGACCAGCCGCAGCTCGTCAAGTTCCACGATGCGCTCGCGAGCAGCGACCGCATGACGCGGCTCGACACCTTCCTGGTGCTGCCGGCGACGAGCAGCCGTGCTTCGCTGCGCGAGGTGACCGAGGCCTACGGCGACATCCCGCTCGCTGGCTGCCTCATCACCAAGCTCGACGAGACGCGCACGCCCGCACCGGTCATCGAGCACGCGATCGAGCTCGGGCTGCCGATCGCATTCCTCAGTGACGGTCAGGACATCGGGCGCAACTTCCAGCGCGCGACGCCGGAACTGCTCGCCGACCTCGTCCTCCTCGGGAGGATCGGATGAGAGCAGGCGTGCTCCAGCTCGAGGCATCCGCGGCGGCGGACGCCCGCGTCGCACCCTTCCTGCTCTTCACGGGCGGCAAGGGCGGCGTCGGCAAGTCCACGCTCTCCGCGGACCTCGGCGTGCACCTCGCGAGTCAGGGCCAGCGCGTCCTGCTCGTCGACCTCGACCTCGGCCTCGCGAACCTCGACGTGCTGCTGCGCCTGAACGCGGGCCGCACGGTGGAGGACGCGCTCGACGGCAGCTGCACCTTCGGGGACTGCGTCGTCGAGGGCCCGAGCGGCGTCCACGTCCTGCCCGCGGGCTCCGGCAACGCGGCGATGGGCCGCCCCGACTCCGAGCGGCGGGCCCGGCTCCTGGCCGGCGTCCGCGAGCTCGCCCGCGACTACGACCTCGTCATCGGCGACTCCGCCGCCGGGATCGGCCACGACGTCCTGGCCTTCGCGGCGGAGGCGGACCATGTCTTCGTCGTCACGACGCCCCAGCCGGCCGCGCTGACGGACGCCTATGGCCTCATCAAGGCCCTCGACACCTGGGCCCACGAGGCTGGCGTCGAGGTCCCGACCCCCGAAGTGGTGGTGAACCACGTCAACGGGATCGAGGAGGCCGACGCGACCGCGCGGCGGCTGCAGCGGGTCTGCGAGCGCTTCCTCTGCCGGCGCCCCCGATCCGCGGGCTGGCTTCCCGTTGCTGCGAGCCGAACCGGGCCAGGAACCCCGGCTGCTTCGGGCCTCGGAGGCCACAACTCCCTTTACAACAAGTGCTTGTGCCGACTTGCGGGCCGCGTCTCACGCTGGCTCGGTGGGTCCGTCGCGGGCACGGCTGCCTAAAGCGATCCGGAAAAAATGGCCGATATCGCCTCTGACGACTTCCGTCCCGATCCCGTCTGGCGGGCCCTCGGTCAACACCTGGCCTCAGCGGTCGGTGCCCTCGCGGCGCTGCTCTCGCTGGTCGCCGGGACGAGCGTGACCACGGCCAGCTTGCGGGGTGCAGGGGGGCTGTTCGCCGTCCTGCTCCTGACGCGCCTCGGCTCGGCCGCCCTCTCGGCGATCGAGCGCTCCGAGGGCCGACCGCAGGCGACGCCGGCACCCGTGCAAGAGGCGGTCGTGGAGCCGACACCCGAAGACGAGGCCTGATGACGACCCTGACCCAAGTGACCGCAACGCGCGATGCATCCGACCGAACGGAGGTGCAGCGTGGCTGAGCTCGGCGACACGCTCCACGGCGCGGCGGACGCGCGTGATCAACTGATCCTCGAGCACATTCCGCTCCTGCGACACCTCGTCGGCCGCATGGCCTTCGACGGTGGTGGAGGTCTCGACCGCGACGACCTCTACGGCTTCGGGATGCTCGGGCTGATCGCTGCCGCGGACTCCTGGGACGCCTCGCGCGGGCTGAAGTTCTCGACCTACGCGTACACCAAGATCCGTGGCGCGATCCTCGACGAGCTGCGCAGGATGGACTTCCTGCCGCGCGGTCGGCGCGAGAAGGTGCGCGAGCTCGACACGGTCGTGCGCCGCCTGGAACACGAGCAGGGGCAGACCCCTGCGCCCGAACAGATTGCGGAGGCCATGGGGGTCTCGATCGACGAGGTCGACGAGATCCTGGTGACGGCCCGCAACGCGGCGGAGACGTCGCTCGACGAGGGCGCCGACGCGCCGCTCGGCGCGCTGCTCAGCGATCCGAAGTGCGAGAGCCCCGTCGGCAGCGCCGAGTGGGAGGAGACGCGCGAACAGCTCGTGCAGCTCATCCAGGAGCTGCCCGAACAAGAGCAAACGGTCATCACGCTGTACTACGGCGAGGAGCTGCTCCTGAAGGAGATCAGCGAGATCCTCGGCGTCACCGAGTCGCGCGTGAGCCAGATCCACAGTCGGGCGCTGTACCGCCTGAACCGAAGCTTCGGAGGTGTCATCGAGACGCCCTGACGGAGGACGAGACCCATGGACCACAAGGTCACTCGCATCATCGCCGGAACCGTGTACGGAGTCCGACCCTCGCGCAAGAAGCCGTCAGGCGGCCGTGGGCAGGGTGGGCCGAAGTTCTCGCTCGATCCGAGCGAGGCGCCGAAGACCGCGCCGGACGCGCCCGTGCCCGAACACGAGCCGCTGCACGTCTCCCGCCCGGACGACGACGAAGCCGGCGGCACCCTCGACCTCACCGCCTGACTTCACCTCCTGAACAAGACACCCATGACCCAATCGATCATCAAGAGCTCGCGCGTGCAGGTCACCGCGGGGCAGGCCCCGAAGGTCGCGCCCGTCCGGCTCGTCGAAGGCGCGGCTGGCTGCGCTCCCGGCGAGAAGGCCGTGCGACTCCTGGAGGACCAGGGCCGCGTGATCGGCATCGAATTCACCTGCTCCTGCGGCGAGGTCACCGCCGTCGAGCTGCTCTACCCGGACGGCCCGGCCGTCTGAGCCCGACCTCGACACCTCAGCACTCCATCACCATGAACCTCCTCCACAGCCTCGTGTCCGTCAGCGTCCTCGCTGCCCTCGGCGGTTGCTCGCTGCCCTCGCTGAAGGCGATGCCTTCGGACGTCGAGCCGCGCGTCGTCGAGACGATGCCGACGACATCGGCCGCGCGCCAGCCGGACTGGGTCGCCAAGAAGCAGCCGCAGGCCGAGCCCAAGCTCTACGCCCGCGACGGGAGCGTCGTCGGCGAACAGCAACCGGGCACGGTCGCCGTGACGCCGCAGACCGGACGCAGCTCGGGCAATGAAGGCGACACGCGCTGGACGCTCCTCGAACAGTACCAGGACGCGAAGTCCGAGAACGAGGAGCTCGACCTCGAGCTGCGCGCGATGAACCAGGCCCTCGACGAGGCCGAGACGCGCGAGGCCGAGATGACGGCGCTCGTCCGCGAGCTGCAGGCCACGATCGCCTCGACGCGCACGGAGGTCGGCATGCTTCAGGAGCAGAACCTCGAGCTCGCCTCGCGCCTGACGACCGCCCAGATCCGCCGTCTGCAGTCGGAGAAGCTCCTGCTGCAGGCCAAGCTCGACTGGAAGCGCGTCGAGATGATGATCAACGCCGACGAGGCCGGTCCGGCCGCGCCGGGCACGCCGGGCGACGAGACCCAGGCGGCTTCGGCGCCGATGCAGCAGACGTCCCCGACTGGAGACCAGCCGTGAGAGCGCTCGCACTCCTGCTCCTCTTGCCGCTGTGCGGCTGCAGCTCGATGGTGAAGAAGCGCGTCGACCACCTGGCGACGGCGCAGATCGCCTCCGACTTCGACACCTACTCGGTCAAGCGCGTCGGGATCCTGCCGCCGCTCGGCCGCGGCTTCGACCTGCACCAGACGGACGCGCTCCAAGGCATCGTCTTCACCGAGTTCAGCCAGCAGGCCCCGTACGAGTTCGTCCCGCTCAAGCAGCACGACCTCGAAGAGGTGGTCTTGACCGAGTCCTATGTGCGGGGCAGCTTCGAGCCGGAGATGATCATCGAGCTGGCCCGTCGCTTCCACTTCGACGCGATGCTCGTCGTCACGGTGATCGAGGGCAAGATCCACGACCCGCAGCGCATCGCGCTGTCCGCGGACCTCGTCGCTTCGGAGACGGGCGCGGCCATCTGGTCGGGCTCCGTGCGCCTCGACGCCTCATCCGAGCGCGTCCGCCAGGCCCTCGAGGCCTTCTACGACCCGAGCGGCGCCACCGAGATCGAAGGCGGCGGCGGCTGGGAGCTCGCGCTCCACTCCCCGCGCATGTTCGCCCAGTTCGC
>CAYGST010000106.1:0-11368 GCA_964352415.1 uncultured Planctomycetaceae bacterium
CTCTCGGCTCGGAGCCTGCGGAGCGCTGCGCCATCGCACGTCTCAATCGGCACGCGTCACGCCGTAGGCCTGCTGCACGGCTCGCTCCAGCGCTGCCACCTCTTCACCTGTGAGCTGGTCGAAGTGCACGTCACGCTTGCGCTGGGAGAGGCGCCCCTGGTTCTGCAGGCAGCACTTGATGAACAGGTCGGCCAGGCGATTCGGTAGGTCGACGAGGTCCCGCATGGTGGACCTCGCCCGGTCGTAGCCGGCGAGGAAGTCCAGCTCCTCGACGAGCTCGGTGTCGATGGTCCGATCGATGAATTCTGACAGGGCTTCGGCCTGGTGCGTCAGGTCGGGATAGCGGTACCAGGTCGCCGTGTCGTTCGTCACGACCATTCGGCCCTCCGCGTCGAGCGCGTACTCCACGTGCTCCATCAGCGGCAGGGAGAAGGCCTCCAGCGACGCGTCGTAGGCTCGAGGGTCGTGGAGCATCGCGGCGGAGACCGGGAAGATGATGCCCTCCGGCGTGAACCCGCGCCTCGCGAGAACGTTGTGGATCAGGAAGCGGTGGATGCGACCGTTGCCGTCCTCGAACGGGTGCAGGAACACGAAACCGAACGCGACGCAAGCCGCGTGGACCAGCGCGGAGTCGAGGGACTCGCTCATGCGCTCGTTGCTGGCGACGAGGCCGTCCATCAAGGACTGAATGTCCTCCGGCTTGGGGAAGGCGCAGTGAACCCGCTCGCGGCCGATGCTGATCGTCTCGCCGACGTAGTTCTGGAAGTCTCGGTACCCGTCGGCCTGGAAGCGCTCGTCCACGATGCGGTGCTGGAGCTCCACCAGCCTCGACGGGACACAGAAGTCCTCCCGCTCCGCGAGCTTCAGAAGCGCAATGAACCGCTCGCTGCGCTTCTGGCTGGGAGTCTCGCTCTCGATCTCGAAAGACGCCTCGGTCTCCTTCGAGTAGAGGTAGCTAGCCGCCCGGCGGAGTAAGTCCTCGGAGTACCCATCGAGGACAGCGCGGCAGCGCTTGCTCGGTTCAGTGGCCTCGTAGTCTCGAAGCGCGCCCGTGCGCCGCACGGTGGGGCAGAAGCGCCCGTCGCCGAGGAGGTTGTCGTTGATGCGTTGCCGCCGAACGCGGCGCGCGGAGCGAGTGACGTACTGCTCCTTCTCGTCGATGAGGTCGACGTAGCTTCCTCGATCGAGGTCGTCGAGCGGCAACTCAACCCCGGTCATGCGCTCGTACAGGTGCCACAGCCGGCGGCTGTACTTCCCCGTCGGTTTCGAGCGGACGTACTCCAGGATCTCCTGCGGGTCGCTGTTCGTCAGGATCCGCTCCAGCAGCGCCAGGTTGGTCCCGTCGTACTTCAGAGCGAACTCCAGGTGGTCGCCCAGGGTCTCTCCCGGGGCGTAGCTCGCAGGGAAGACCTCGCGCACGGTCCCCTCCTCGTGGTGGATCTCCCTCGTGGAGTTTCCGAGCACGGAGCGGTGCCAGTTCGGGATCACCTCGAGTCCCAGCCGCTCAACGAGCGCGGCGTAGCCCAGCGGCGGGTGGTCTGTGGGGCGACGTTCGGTCATGCAGGTCCGAAAGGGGGTGCGGATCCCGAGATGGAGTTGCCCGGGCGCGGGGCGTCCTCGAAACCGTTACCGACTCGACCTCGTTCCGCGGCTGTCTCCGCGAGAATTGCTTACGGATTCCCGAAAACCGTTACGAGAAGGCTGCGGTCCGTGAGAATCGTGACGGCGGGCCGGGCGGGACTCGCCGCCGCGCCCTACTCCTCCTCGTCGCCGTCCCCGTACCAGTCCTCGGTCTCGCGGACGATGCGCTCGATCTCCTCGGGGGAGTGGAGGCGGCCCTTGCCGATGCCCTGGCAGCGCTCAGCGATCGGGCCTTCCCAGCGGGCCTGCTCGAGGTTCTCGTGCCAGAACGGCCAGGTGGCGCACTGCTTCGGGCGGGCGCGGTAGACGGCGCAGGTGTTCTCCTCGGTGAGGAACGGGCAGCGCGGCGCGTCCATGCGCAGGATCGTGTACTCGTCGTCCTTGGTGCAGTAGCGCTCCAGGAAGACCGGCGGGCTCAGACCGAGCTCCGCGGACATCGCCGCGACGTCCGCCGGGGTCATGTAGACGTAGGCGTACTCACCGTGGCTCGTGCAGCAGTTCCCCGTGCGCTGACACTCGAAGCGCAAGCCTTTGGAATACCAGGGTTTAGAGCTCATCGGCGGCGGAGGAGGGATGTGTGCGGTAACCGAACGGTACGCGGGGAGTAGCTTGGGCGCCGATCGTGCGGATGTGCACGGTCCAGGCGTCGGCCGGGGGCAGGACCCCGCTGCGCCGCACCGTTCCCCGATCCCCCGGAGACACGCCCGATGGGCATGAAGCTGACCATCGTCGAAGACGGTACCCGATCCCTGTTGGAGTTCGACCAGAGCGTCGTGACGATCGGCCGCGCGGTCGACAACGAGATCCGGCTCTCGCACACCCTCGTGTCGCGGCACCACTGCCGGATCGAGGGCGGCTCGGAGGGCACCTGGCTGCTCGACCTCGGCTCCTCGAACGGGACCATGGTGAACGGCGAGCGCGTGATGCGCCGGCTGCTCGAGGACGGCGACCAGGTGCAGGTCGGCAAGGTGCGGCTGACCGTGCATCTGCCCGAGACGGAGGACCCGCGCCAGCCCGACGAGACCCAGCCGATCCCCGTGCAAAAGGGCGAGCCGGCGAACGAGCCGGACCTGGCGCGCGAGGGCTTCATGACCAGCACGGGCGAGCAGCGCCGCGAGCGCGACAACCTGCGGGTGTTCGCGCGCATCTCCGCGGAGCTCGCGAGGGAGACGGAGCTCCTGCCGCTCCTGCGCCAGATCGTCGACAGCGCCGTCGCGCTGGTCGGTGGCGAGCGCGGCTTCCTGCTGATGACCGAGATCGGCAAGCCGGCCCAGGGGGAGAAGGTCGGCATCACCGACCTCGGCGTGCGCGTCGCCCGCAGCTTCGACCGCTCCGACATCGTCATCCCGCGCTCGCGCCTCTCGATGGGGATCGCGACGCGCGTGCTCGAGGCGGAGCGCCCCGTGCTCGCCGTGGACGCGGCCGAGGACGATCGCTTCAGTGGGATGGCGAGCGTCGAGGACCTGCGCCTGCGCTCGGTCATGTGCCTGCCCGTGCGCCTGCAGGACAAGGTGGTGGGGGTGCTCTACGTCGACAACCGCCTCCAGCACAACGCGTTCAGTCAGGAGGACCTCGAGATGGTCGAGCTGTTCGCGTCGCAAGCGGCCGTGGCGATCTTGAACTCGCGGCGCGTCGGGGAGCTGCGCGAGCGCAACCACCGCGTCGAGCAGTCGCGTCAGCAGATCGCCGCGCTCAACGAGCAGCTCGGTCGCAAGGTGCGCGACCGCGACACGGAGCTCGCCGTGGTGCGCGCGGAGCTCGGTCGCGAGCGCGGCCGCTACGACTACACCTCGATCGTCGGCGCCAGCGACGGGATGCGCGAGGTCTTCAAGCAGCTCGACAAGATCATCGAGACGGAGCTGCCCGTGATGATCCACGGCGAGAGCGGGACCGGGAAGGAGCTGATCGCGCGCGCGATCCACTTCAACGGCGCGCGGCGCGAGAGGCCCTTCGTCAGCGAGAACTGCGCGGCGCTGCCCGACACGCTGCTCGAGTCCGAGCTGTTCGGCCACGCCAAGGGCGCCTTCACCGGCGCGCACCGCCAGAAGCAGGGCCTCTTCGAGCAGGCGGACGGCGGCACGCTGTTCCTCGACGAGATCGGGGACATGAGCTCGTCGATGCAGAAGAAGCTCCTGCGCGTGTTGCAGGAGGGCGAGTTCCGGCCGCTCGGCATGGACCGCAAGGTGAAGGTCAACGTGCGCCTCCTGGCCGCGAGCCACCGCGACCTGGAGGAGCTGGTGCGCACCAGCGAGTTCCGCGAGGACCTCTACTACCGCATCAACGTCCTCGGCGTGAACCTGCCGCCGGTGCGCGAGCGCCGTGAGGACATCCCGCTGCTCGCCGAGCACCTGATGGCGCGCGCCGCGCGCGAGGCGACGAAGCCCGCTCCGGAGATCCCGCACGACGTGATGAGCGCGCTCGTCTCCCACGACTGGCCCGGCAACGTGCGCGAGCTCGAGAACGAGATGCGCCGGCTCGTCGTGCTGGCTCAGGACGAGGTGACGATGGACCTGCTCTCGCCTGCGGTGCGCGAGCGGCGCTCCGCGGGCTCGGTCGCGCAGGCCCAGGCCCTCGCCGAGAACCCGGGCGACATCCGCGCCGCGGTCGCCGACCTCGAGAAGCGCTCCATCGAGGGCGCCCTCGCCCAGGCCGGTGGGAACAAGAGCAAGGCGGCCTCGTTGCTCGGGATCTCGCGCTTCGCCTTGCAACGCAAGCTGGACAAGTACGAGATCGGGACCACGCGCCGCGGCAAGAACGGCGACGGGGATGGGGAGGAAGAGGAGTCGCTGGAGGAGGAGAACGCCGAGCAATGACCCGCTGCATCCGCCGCGCCGCGCGCGGCCTCACCGCCGTTCTCGTGCTCGTTGCGCTCGCGCTCGTCGCGCGGGCCGACATCCTGCACATGAAGGATGGCCGCAAGGTCGACGGCGTCGTCCTCGAAGAGACGAAGACCCTCGTCAAGATCAAGACGCGCCTCGGCGTGCTGGAGTTCAAACGCTCCGACATCGAGCGCATCGAGCGCAAGAAGAGCAAGGTGCAGGAGTTCGACGAGCGCTGGGCGAAGGCCGAGAGCGCCGCGGACTTCCACGCGCTCGGGCTGTGGGCCGAGGGCGAGAAGATGCGCAAGGAGGCCAAGCGCAGCATGCGCAAGGCGGTCGAGGTCGACCCCATGCACGAGTCCGCGAACGTCTGGCTCGGGAACGTGCTGTACGACGGACGCTGGGTGACGCCGGAGGAGCGCGAGCGCCTCGTGGAGGAGGCGGACGTAGCCGATCGCCGCGCGCGGGGCCTCGTGAAGTACGGCGATCGCTGGGTCACGCCGGAAGAGAAGGCGAACCTCGATGCGGGCCTCGTGCTGCACGACGGCGAGTGGATGACCTTCGAGGCCGCGCAGCGCGCCAAGGGCCTCGAGGAGGTCGACGGCCGCTGGATCGAGCGCACGGAGGCGCTCGCGCTGCAGCACATGGCGAAGGCCGAGGAGCTCGCGGGCGTCGCGTTCGAGCACGTCGTGACGGCAGGCGCGCTCATCGCCGGGCGCTTCGACATCGACGTCCTGCGTGAGGTCGCCGAGGGCCTGACGAAGGGCCGCGAGTGGTTCGACGAGGAGTTCGGCGTGGAGCCGGGTCTCGAGTTGCTCGGCGATCGGCGCGCCGAGTTCTACGTCTTCGACACGAACAGCGCTCCCTACGAGGACACGGTCGCGTACTTCGCCGGGCTGACGACGACTCTCCCCGAGGGCTGGTCGCCGATCGCCAAGAAGTCCTACGGCTTCTTCTGGACCGACCCGTACCCGATGTCCTCCGCGCGCCAGTTCCACCGCGGGCAGCGCGAGGTCGTCGGCCACTGCTACCACCACTGGGGCCACATGCTGCTGGGCAGGCTCGCCTACGACGGTCGGCTCCTCCCGCCCTGGTACGAGGAGTCGTTCGCCTCGCTCGTCGAGTTCAAGATCCACGGGCAGAACCGCGTGTTCTGTCGCGCGCGCACGACCGTCGGGACCGGCACGGTCTCGACCGGCAATCGCCGCTACGTCGACCCGGCGATGGTCCGCGACGGTGACTGGCGCCAGGCGCTCAAGACCGCCATCCGCGAGAAGCAGGTGCTCACGATCGACAAGCTCTACCAGCTCGACTTCTCCGACCTCGAGGTGATCGACATCGCCACGGGCATGGGCCTGCTCGAGTGGATCGACGCGCAGGGCGACGACGCGCTGAGGAAGTTCCACACGACGCTGCGCTACAAGGCGCCGAAGGCGCCGAAGCGCCTGCTCGAGACCGGCAACGAGCGTCAGGCGCTCAACGACCTCGCGTTCCAGAACGCGACCGGCATGACCTGGCGCGAAGCGGATCGCGCCTGGCAGGGCTGGTTCCTCTCGCGATGACCGACGCCGCGCGGGCAGGCTGGCCGCAGATCCCGGGGTACGTCCTCGAGGGCGAGCTCGGTCGCGGCACGTCGGGCGTGGTCTACCGCGCCCGGCAGGCCTCCGTCGATCGGGTCGTCGCTCTCAAGGTGCTGCACGCAGGTCGCGTCGCCGGCACGAAGAACGTGCGCCGCCTGCAGCGCGAGGCGCGCATCGCAGCGCAGCTCGCGCACCCGAACCTGGTCTCCGCCTTCGACATGGGGGAGACGAGCGGGCACTGGTGGCTGGCGATGGAGCTGATCGAGGGGCCGTCGCTCGCCGACCGCTTGACGAAGGGCGGGCGCCTGCGCGAGGCGGACGCGCTGCACCTGTTCGAGCAGCTCTGCAGCGCGCTGCAGCACGCCTCGGAGAAGGGCATCGTCCACCGCGACATCAAGCCTGCCAACATCCTGCTGCAGCGCCCGGACTACCCGCGGCTGGTCGACCTCGGGCTGGCGCGCATCGACGACGACCCGATGCTGACGAGCAGCGGCGCCACGCTCGGGACGCCGCACTACATCAGCCCCGAGCAGGCGCGCGATCCGGGCACCGTCGACGTGCGCAGCGACCTGTGGTCGCTCGGCGCGACGATGTACCACGCCGTCTGCGGGCAGCCGCCGTTCTCCGGGACCTCGACCGCGGAGATCCTCTCGGACGTGCTCTACGGGCCGATCCCCGACCCGCTCGATCTGCGGCCTGACCTCTCGAAGGGCCTCTCGCTCGTGCTGCGCAAATGCCTCTCGCGCGACCCGGACCGCCGCTACTTCACGCCGGACGAGCTGCGCCAGGACCTCGAGCGCGTGCGCGCCCACAAGGCCCCGCACGTGCGCCGCGCCGAGCTCGAACCGCTCGATCCGACGCGCGCCGAGCCCGGCTTGCCACGTCTCCTGCTCGTGGCGGCTGGCGTCGTGCTGGTCGCCGTGCTCGCTGCCTGGCAGCCGTGGCGGCCCGCCGAGGCGCCACCCGAGCCGGGACGGAGCGGCGCCGGCGTTGCCCAGGGCGACTGGCCGCCGCTCGTCGAGTTCGAGGCGAAGTTGGCGGCGGGCGGTGGACTCGCGGCGCTGCAAGCGGACCTCACGGAGCTGCGCACGCGCCTGCCGGAGAACCAGGGCGGTCGCTGGGAGGCGGCCAACAGCGAGCTGCGTCAGCGCCTCCAGCAGGCGCTCTTCGCGCTCTGGACTCAGTCGACGAAGGACTTCGACGCGCTGCGCGACGCGCACGAATTCGACGCTGCCGAGGCGCTCCACGACCAAGCGCTGCGCCAACGCCTGGTCCAAGCGACGGGCTTCCAGCCGGGGACGCTCCCGCGGGATCATGACCGCGCCAGCTTCGCGCGCCGGGCGGAGAACCTGCGCCGGGAGCTCGCGACGGCGCGCGAGTCGGCGCTGCGCAAGATCGAGTCGGGCGTCGAGGTCTACCTGCGCCGCATCCTGCTGCCGGAGGCCGAGGAGCTGCGCCGCGCCGGAGCGTGGAGCGCGGCGGGCGCGCGGCTGGAGGCGTCGCTCCAGGAGCTCTGGATCGCCGCCGAGGTCGACGTGCGCGGCTTCGGCCGCGACGACCTCGAAGCGGTCCTTGCGCCCGTCGCCGCGGAGCTCACGCGCCGCGGCGGCGAGCTCGACGAGGCCTGGAGCGCGCTCGACGCCGAGCTGCTCGCGGACGTCGAAGCGGCCAGCGTTCGTCAGCGCGCGCGCATCGAGGGCGGCGAGACCGAAGGCGTGGTCGAGGCCTTCGACGCGGAGCTCGACGCGCTGCTCGAGCGCCGCGGCCTGGAGCGCTCGGAGCTCGCGCGGGCGCCAGAGACCACGACGCTCGACGTCTTCGAGAGTCTGCGCGTCGAGCTGATGGACCTCGCCGACGAGACCGCGCAGCGCGTGGCGACGGCGCGGCTCGCCGGGCTCGAGGAGCTCGCGGTCGACTACTACCGGCGGCGTGACTACGAAGGTGCGATCGAGTTCTGGGGCAGCCGCGTGGACGACCCGACGCTCGCCGCGGTGCAGGACACGCTCGCCGTGCGGCTCGAGGGTGCGCAGGAGCTGCTCGCGTTCCTCAGGCGCGCGGCGCAGGGCATCGCGCGTCTGGAGGGGAACGACGTCTCGCTGCGCCAAGGCAGCATCAAGGTCAGCGGCCGCGTCGTGCTGCGCGGTGACCCGTGGGAGACGGGCTTCCAGCTGCGGATCTCGGTCACGAGCACGCGCGACTACTTGCTGCGCGTCAGTCAGTCGGCCGACGGTGACGTGCTCGGTCCCGAGGGCATCGAGCGCTTCGCGACCGAAGGCGCGGATGAGCACGGCGACCTCGGGCTGCTGCTGCAGCGCGGGCTCTTCCGCTATCACGAAGGGGACTTCGAGGGTGCGTCGGAGCTGCTGCAGCTCGAGGGTCTGCAGGGCGGTGACCTGATCCTCTATGACCTCGGCCTGCGCGTCTCGACCGAGCTCGGTCGCGAGAAGGAGCTCGGCGCGCGCCGCCGCGAGCACGCGCTGCGCGAGGTGCAGCGCCTGACCGGCGCCGACGCGGAGACGCTCGACCCGAAGCAGCGCGCCGTTCAGATCGGGCGCTTGCTGCGCGAGTACAAGGATGTGCTCGATGACGCGCTCGAGTCCTCACTGCTGCGTCAGCGCGCGCGGCTGCAGCGCACGCTTCCGCCGTCGACGCTCGAGGACTTTCGTGCTCGCTACCGCCCCGCAGACGTGAGCTTCCCGCAGTTCGGCCGCGTGCGCCTGGACTTCACGTTTCAGGCGTCAGCGGCTGGGGCCTGGTCCGAGGGCAGCTGGACCTTCGCGGGTGGCGACGGCTGGACGGGCCTCCCGCTCCCCGACCTCGAGGCGCTCCTGAAGACCGAGGGCCCGAACCTCGAGCTCACCGACCCGCTGCTGGTCGACGGCGGTCCCGTCGTGCTGGAGTTCGTTCTGTACCAGCCGAAGGACTCGCCGCCGGACCTCTTCGTTGCGTCCGCGCTAGGCTTCCACGTGGCCATCGCGGGGCCGCGGGATGGGCGACATCGCCAGCCGGCGTTTTTCAATCAGGTTCCGACGGGACGGTTCCGACGGGACCAGCGGTATCGCCGAACGTCACTCCACGCGGAGGATGGAGTTCATGGCGCGAGTGGGGAGAGAGTTGCATGCGGGCGGTTGGTACCACGTCTTCAACCGGGGCCTGTCCAGTCGGGCCATCTTCGAGAGTCGCTTCGACCGGCGGTTCTTTCTCTCCTTGCTCGCCAAGCAGGTGCGAGCCGGTCGTGTGATCGTTCATGCGTACTGCTTGATGACGAATCACTATCACCTGCTGATCGAGCTTCCAGGCGTCGACTTACCGGTGGCGATGCGAGAGATAGCTCGCCATTACACGCGCCGCTTCAACGCCCGGCGAGACCGCGATGGTCCCCTGTTCCGCGCCCGATTCGCGTCGCGCTACATCGAGGACGAGGCCTATCGAGAAACGGTCCTGTGGTACATCGACCAGAACCCTGTGCAGGCCGGAATCGTCTCGAACGCGGTGGAGCATCCATGGTCCAGCGCGCACGACTTCCAGTGCGCAACCGTCCGTCCGTGGCTCGAGCGGCGCTGGGTTGCAGACGTCGTGCGCCGGGGCATTGGAGTGCCAGGACTACGCGCGGGCAGCTACCACGCCATGCGAGACGCGAGCCGGGTCTGGGACGAGCACGCGCAGGAGTTCGTGGCGTCAAGCTTGGCCTGCCGAACCACCCAGCAGCCCGCCTCGTCCCGGGATCACGTAGGTGACTGGCTGCAGCTGCGTGCTGAAATGGCCGAAGGCGGAGGATCTCTGCAGCCCGTTGCTTCCCATGGGGCGATCCTGGAGCTCGTGCGCGAGCAACGAGTCCGCCTCGGGCGCTGGGAGGTGCAGAGAGGGGGATGCTGCATTGACCTGCATGAGGTCGTTTTGATGGCCGCGCTACGATTGGTGGCGGGCATCTCCAACCGGGCCCTCCGCGCCAATACGGGCGGCTCGATCGCGAGCGTGCGGAGACGGTTCGCGCTCCACCTGCAGTTGCATCGTACGGATGCCAGCTACCGAGCACGGTTCGCCGCCCTGATTCGCGAGAGCCGAAGCCGCTCTCTCGTCACTTCGGAACCTGATTGAACAACGCCGGCTGGCGATGTTCAATCAGGTTCCGAAGTGACGGGAGGCGATGCGGCGGGCGCGTTCGAGGCGTTCGGGGCCGATCAGGTCCGCGGTCGCGTCGAGGGAGGCGGCGAGCTCGGCCGAGGTCGCGCCGCAGCGCAGGGCGCCGCGGGCGTGGCTCGCGAGCTGCCGATCCTGTCCCAGGGCGGCCAGCGCGCAGGTGGCGAGCAGCTCGCGGCGGTCGGCGGAGAGCCCGGGGCGAGCGAGGACGCGGGCGTAGGCGTGCTCGAGGATCCAGCGCTCGAAGTCGGCGTGGTGCCCGGCGAGGAGCGCGCGCACCTTGCCGCTGCCGTCGCCGTAGATGGCGTCGAACAGCGCGCCGCCGCGCTCGACGTCCGGCGCGTCGCCCTCGAGCTCTTGCGGGTCGGGCTGACCGAGTCCACCGGCAGGCTCGAGCTCACTGTAGGCCTGCACGAGCCGCGGGAAGCCGGCGAACAGGTGCGTCTGCAGGACGGCTTCGCGCCAGGCGCGGTCGGGTTCGCCAGCGGGCGCCTCGGCGCGCGCGGCGCGGGCGTCGTCCCAGCGTCCGAGCACGATCGCGGTCGAGATTCGCAGCAGCCGGCGGTCCTTGTCCGTGAGCGTCATGCGTCCGGCGCGAGCCAGCGCGCGAGGGGCGCGCCCATGCGGATGGCGTCGCCGACGCTCCACGCCTCGCTCGGCTCGAGGACCCCGGGCGGCGCGATCAGCACGATCGTCGAGCCCATCTCGAAGCGCGCGAGCTCCGCGCCCTTGGGGAAGTCGCGTCCGTCACCGAGCTCGGCGCGCGCGGCGGGCTGGATTCCGACGACGCGGATGCGACCGACGTTGAGCGCGCCGACGAGCACGAGGAACAGCGGCCCGCGCGCGCTCTCGAGGCGCAGCACGCAGCGCTCGTTGATCGCCAGGACGTCGCGCCGTTCGAGCACCGCGGGCGCGACGGAGTAGCGCGCGCCCGGCACCCAGCGGGCGTCGACGACGCGCACGTCCGCCGGCGAGTGGATGCGGTGGTAGTCGCGCGGCGAGAGGTAGATCGTCATCGCGGTCCCGCCGTCCAGGTCGACGTCCTCGCCGACGCCGGCGAGCATCTGGCGGACGGGGTAGTCGCGCCCCTTCGCCTGCAGGACCGAGCCCTCGTCGACCGTGCCGATCGTCTGGAAGCGCCCGTCGACGGGGGACGAAGAAGGCGCCGAGGCTCGGGTAGATCTCGAG
>CAYGST010000107.1:0-8145 GCA_964352415.1 uncultured Planctomycetaceae bacterium
GTCTTGCGGGGTCGGGCGGGCTCTGCTACAGTTCCTGCGCACGCGAGGCGAGCCCCTTGACCCACGACGACCGCACGCGCATTCGCGCTTATCACCAGTGCACGAAGCACGCGCCGCAGCGGTACGCGCGGTCGCTCGGGTACATGGACTGGGACACGCAGCCGGATCCCTTCCGGTGCTTCGACGGGGCGCCGCGGGCGGAGCTGCCGCTCGCGGCCGACGGGCTCGAGGCGCGCTGGTCGGAGCTTTTTCGGCCCGGCGCGGTGGCGCCGCGCGCGCTCGACCGCGCGTCCCTGGCGGCGTTCTTCGAGCTCTCGCTCGGACTCACCGCGTGGAAGGAGTACGAGAGCTCGCGCTGGTCCCTGCGCGCCGATCCGTCCAGCGGCAACCTGCACCCGACCGAGGCCTACGCGATTCTGGCGGACGTGCCGCACGAAACCGGGGACGGCACGGCGGTGCGCGCGGGGGTGCACCACTACCTCTCGCGCGATCACTGCCTGGAGCGACGCGCGACCCTCGACGGGGCGGGCGCGGCGCGCCTCGCGGAGGAGCTGCCGAGCGGCGGCTTCCTCGTCGGCGTGACCTCGATCCACTGGCGCGAGGCGTGGAAGTACGGGGAGCGCGCGTTCCGCTACTGCCAGCACGACGCCGGGCACGTGCTCGGGACGCTGCGCTACGGCGCGGCGGCGCTCGGGTGGTCGGCGACGCTGGTCGACGGCGTGGCGGACGGGGCCGTGGCGCGGCTCTGCGGGCTGGATCGCTGGGCGGACTGGCGCGACCTCGACCCGCTGGACCGCGAACACCCGGACCTGCTCGTGCTCGTGGCGCCGAGGGACGCCGCGCGTGAAGCGGCGGCGCTCGAGCCGCGCCTCGAGGCGCTCGCGGAGCTCCTCGCCGGGGCCGAGTGGTCCGGCAGGCCCAACGAGCTCTCCTCCGACCACCACCCGTGGGACGTGATCGATGGGGCGGCGGACGCGTCGCTGAAGGAGCGCACGGAGCCGACGTACGTCGAGCCGGGCGCCGCGCCGCCGTGCGAGCCGCGCTACCCGGATCCGGACGCGCGCGCGGCGACGCTCATCCGCCAGCGGCGCAGCGCGGTCGAGATGGACGGGCGCACGACGATGTCCGCGGACGCCTTCTACGCGATGCTGGACCGCACCCTGCCGCGCATCGGCGTCCCGCCCTTCGACGCCGTCCCGTGGACCCCGCGCATCCACCTCGCCGTGTTCGTGCACCGCGTCGAGGGCGTCCCGTCCGGGCTGTACCTGTTCGAGCGCAGCCCCGACGTCGGCGAGCGCCTGCGCGCGCAGCTCGGCAAAGAGCCGCTGTGGACGAAGCCCGAAGGCTGTCCCGACCACCTGCGCCTCGCGTGCCTCACCGAGCGCAACCTGCGCGGCACGGCGGCGACGATCTCCTGCGAGCAGCCGATCGCGGGCAACGGCACCTTCAGCCTGGGCATGATCGCGGACTTCCGCCGCACGGTCGCGGAGGGCGCGCACGGCTACCGCCGCCTGTTCTGGGAGGCGGGCGTCGTGGGCCAGGTGCTCTACCTCGAGGCCGAGGCGCACGGGCTACGCGCGACGGGCATCGGCTGCTACTTCGACGACCTGATGCACCAGGCGCTGGGCCTCGAGGACGACGAGTTCCAGAGCCTCTACCACTTCACCGTCGGCGGTCCGGTGGAGGACGAGCGGCTGGTGACCCACCCGGCCTACGCGCACCTCGAGCGGTGTGCGGTGCCGAAGCGATGATGCTAGTTCGTGGAACCAAGAAACTGCTCACCGACCTCGAGCTGACGCCGGCGCAGCGCATCGGCGATGGCGAACCCAAACGGGCTCTGCATGAGTGGTACGGCAACCTGATACGGATTGACCGGCGCAAGTGCATCGTGTTCACGGACGCCGTGACTCTCTTCACCTTCTTCATTCCCGGCGTTACGAAGAAGCAGTACGGCAGCTTGCGTGGCTTGTTCTTCGGTTGCCTTCGCTCGGCGTTGATCGCCCAGGGCCTTGCTCTGCCTGCAGTTGTCGCGCGCGACGAGCTCGTCTTCGGCCCGACTCGTGATCGGCGCGTCATCGGCTCGCAGAACGACCTGATCTTTCAGATCACGTATCACGTGGCTGCATCCGGCGGCCTTGCAGCCGCGGACGTAGCGGACGTTCACCGCCGGGTGAACGAGACGCCGATGTCGCTCATCGACGACAGTCCCGACCGCGCGATACGTCGGTGGCTCGCAGGGTGATCTCGAGCCGACGGTGGGATTGGCGCGATCGGGACGCCTGGTGACCCACCCGACGCACGCGCACATCGGGCGAGAGCGGGCCCTGGGGGAGTGACGGGGATCGCGGGATCGAGTCGCTGGCCCTTCGAGCTGCGGTCGAGGGCCGTCAGGATCGAGGCTGGCGACGATCTCGCGAAAAGGGGCCGAGGGGGCTCGATGGGGTGCCGATCATCACGCATCTTGAAACGTCAAGCCATGTCTGAACCCATCAAGATCAGCTCCAAGGTCGATGCGGCGGTGTGGGAGGAGCTCCGCACGCTGTCCGAGGAGTCCCATCAGAGCATCTCGGGGATGCTGACCGAGGCGATCCGGGACTACGTCCGTCGTCGGCGGCTGCGGCCCGAAGTCCTGGGCCACCTCGAGGACTCGATCGCCGACAACCGCGAGCTCGGACGCCGGCTTGCCGAGTGAGGTCCGCTTCCTCTCGCTCGAAGAGGTGCTCGCGATTCACGCGCGCCTCATCGAGGAGTTCGGAGGACCGGCGGGCGTCCGCGATCTCGGCTCGCTCGAGAGCGCGCTGTTTCGACCGAGAACGGGCGACTACCGCGACCTCGCGGAGATGGCCACGGCGCTGTTCGAGTCCCTGTTGAAGAACCGCGCGTTCGTCGACGGCAACAAGCGCGTCGCGTTCTTCGCTGCCGACATCTTCTTGCGGCTCAACGGCTGGAGGCTCGACGTCGAGGCCGAAGCCGCGCACACGTTCCTGGTGGGTCTGCTCGAGCGCAGCGACTGCAACTTCGAGAGATTGCTTCCTTGGATTCGTGGAGCCTCGGTCGGGCTCGAGTGAGAGCGATACGGTACCGCACACCGCGCCTCCGCGCTCAACCCTCGTCCACGCCCATCATCTGGAAGTACTGGAGCAGGTTGTTCTTCAGGGTGATCAGCTCGTTGTTGATCTTCGTCTGTTCGGGGCCCTCGTAGCGGAGCTCTTCGATCAGGATGCGGCTGATGGAGCGGTTGACGCGCTTCATGGGGGAGATCATCTGGCTGTACTCCTTCGGCAGCGGGACGACCTTTTGGCTCTCCAGGGTGGCGGCCTCGATGCCGCCTTCCTTGGCGGCGGCCACGATGCGACGCGTGTCCTTCGTCGTCTTGTCGGCGATGAGCGGCAGGACCTGCTCCTGGGTGTCGGCCTCGAGCTTGATGATCTCGTTGGTCTGCGTGGCGTTCAGTTCGCCGTCACTGCGGGCGCGCTTCACCGCGGCGGAGGCCAGCGCGTCGCGCTTGATGGCGCCCTTGATGACCGACTTCGAGAGGCCGGTCTTCTCGGCGGTGACGGCCGCGAAGGAGTCCTCGTCCTGCTCCTCCTTCAGCTTCTGCTCGAGCTTCTCCTCCTTCGAGAGCTCCTCGGTCGAGATGTCGACCTTGTTCGCCGCCGGATGGAGCTGCTCGTAGATCTCGCGCCCACGGTTCAGGCTCGTCTCGAGCTCGAGCGGCGTGAGCGGCGACCGCACGAGGTTCTCGTCGATCGAGATCAACTCCTGGACCAGCGCGTCCTTCTCGATGACGTGAACGGGGATCTCGAGCCAGCCCAGCTCTCTCGCCGCCTGGAGCCGGCGGGCGCCGGCCAGGAGCTCGTCGTCCTGGTTGATCGTGACCGGGTGGATCAGCCCGACGCTCTCGAGGCTCTTCTTGAGCGCGCTGACGTCCGTGTCTGTGCGCAGGTACTCGTTGTCGAGTTTGAGGTCGGCGATCAGGCGGACGGAGACGTTCAGCGGGGGGGCTTCCGTGGCGTTCAAGGTCGGGCTCTTCGTTGGAGTGGTGGAGACGGGGGGGAGCGCTACGGTACCGCACACCGCCCGCGCAGGCGACGGCGACCCGCTCGCCTCCGAGGACCCTCCGGCGCCCCCGACGCGCCGGGGCCGCGCCATGACGTGGGCGCTCCGTGACGTGGGTGCGCGGGGCATCGAGGATCCTCGGTCGCGTCCGCGGCCGCGCGGCGTAGCGCTCGGCCTCCCGCGACCCAGCCCCCGATCCGAAGCCATGCGCCTGCTCCTCGCCACGACCGTGCTGCTCCTCGTCTCGTCCGGTGCCGCGCTGCAGGACGCCGATACCCGCGTCGCGCGGACGAGCGAGGGGTACGCCATTCCCGCCGCTCCGGCCGTCCCGATCGCCGGCGAGGTCCCGCAGGCGCTGGCGGGCGATCTGGAGGCGCTCGTCGTCGCCTTCGAGCGGGAGCGCGTGACGGCCGAGGGGGTCCGGGCCGTGGCGCGGCACGGGGACCCCCGCGTCGCGTGGCTGCTCGTCGACCTGCTGCGTTTCGGTCGCACCGGCGAGGTGTCCGAGGCGCTCGTCGCGGGCTTCGAGGCGGCGACGAGCGTCGAGCTCCCCGTGGACGGCTGGGTCGCCGCGTGGAAGACGGGAACGGACTTCCTGATCGCCTGGGACACGCCGGCCCTGCCCGGGTACGTCGGCCGCAAGGCGCGCGTCTACACGCGCCTCGAGCCCGCCTGGTCGCCGTGCTTCGCCGACGAGGACGCGACGATCGACTGGCGTGGGGTCACCTGGGGCGGCGTCTTCGTCGACGACCGGCCGCTCGGGGGAACCGAGGCGTGCGCGCGCAACTGCATCCCGGCGCTCGACGACCCCAAGGTCTCGGACGCCGCGGGCGGCGGCTGGTACGGCGACGACGAGACGGTCTTCGGCGTGACGCTCGGCGGGGCGTCGCGGGCGTATCCGAAGCACCAGATGGAGACCCACGAGCTGGTGCTCGACACGCTCGGGGGGCGCCGCCTCGCTCTGCCGTACTGCACGCTCTGCGCGTCGGCGCAGGTGTTCCTGCTCGACGAGTTGCCGAGGGGCGTCGAGGCGCCGGTGCTGCGCACGTCCGGGCTGCTGTCGCGCTCGAACAAGGTCATGATCGACCTGAGCACCGACTCGCTGTTCGACACCTTCACCGGGAGAGCGATCTCGGGTCCGCTGCGCGAGCGCGACGTTCGCCTCCCGCAGGCGGCCGTCGTGACGACGACCTGGGGCGAGTGGAAGGCGGCGCACCCGAACACGACGATCCTCCTGGAGGACGGAGGCCTCGGCCGGACGTACGACCGCGACCTGCTCGGCGGGCGCGACGACGCCGGACCCGTCTTCCCCGTCGGGGCGGTCGACTCGCGGCTCGCGGCCCAGGAGCGCGTCGTCGGCGTCCTCGTCGAGGGGCAGGCGCTCGCCTTCCACGCGGGCGAGGCTCGAGCGGCGCTCGCCCGCGGGGAGCGCGTCGCGCTGGGCGACGTCTCGCTCGCCCTCGCAGGCGGCGGGCTCGTCGCGGTGGACGGCGACGGCGCGTCCTTGCCGTCCCACCCGGCGCTCTGGTTCGCGTGGAGCCAGTTCTATCCGTCCCTGCAGCTCTGGCGCGAGGGGACGGCCGGCGAGGGCGACGGGGCGAACGAGGACGGTTGAGATTCGGTACCCCGCGCGCCCCGCGCGGGCGCTCGCAGAGGGGGTGGGAAAGAAGCGGAGTCATTTGTCAGGATAAGCGGGCGAGAGAGGTCCCCGGCCGCACGCGGCGGCCGGGGACCTCGAGCGAACGCGCTCTTCGACCCGCCGACCCGCTCCCCGACGACGCCCATGACGCAACGCTCTCCACGCTCGGTCGCTCGCTGCGAGGACTGCTCGAAGACCTACCGGGTTCCGAGCCCGGACCGCGCTTACCCCTGCAAGGCCTGCGGAGGCCGCGTGCGGGCGATCGAGGTGCAGGGCTCGGCGGAGGAGCACGGGGCGGGGGGGCTCGTGCTGTGCAACGACTGCCAGACGCTCAACTCGCGCGCGGCGGAGTCCTGCGTCGAATGCGACGCGGACCTCGCGGACGCGACGGTCGTCGAAGACGAAGACGCCGCCGCCGATCTGCTCGAAGAGGCCAAGGGCGTCTTCCGGCGAGCGAGCCGTTGGGGCAGCGCGATCGCCTGGACCTACCACGGCGGCGCGCTGGCCTACGCCGTCGCGACGCTGTTCGCGGTGCTGGCGCTGGCGCGGCCGGACGTGCCGGTGCAGGAGGGCGTCGTGGTCGTCGCCCTGACCGTGTTCCTCAGCGTGCTGATGGGGACCGCGGCCCTGCACCTCTTGATTCGCCCGTTCCTGTGGACGCTCTCGGTCGCGGTGCTCGCGACGGGCGTCGCCGTGCTGCACGCCATCGGTCCGAACCCTCTCGGCCTCGCGCTGTACGGCAGCGCGGCCTGGGCCGTCCTGTCCTGGGTCCTGCTCTATCCGGCCGGGCGCTTCCAGGCGGCGATCGATCACCACAAGGACCTGTACATCGTGCATCACGCGAGCCTGGAGACCCGGCGGTCGATCAAGGGACGCGGGCCTGGCGAGCGTCACGAGCGCCTGCTGCGAGCGATGCGCCGGGCGGACCGCCGGGCCTGGAAGGTCTCGGCCGTCGTTGCGGTCGCCCTCGTGCTGGCGAGCGCGATCGGGAGCCAGCGGATCCTGTCGAGCGTGCGCCCGGTGCCCTTCGACGGCGCCCGCGTGGCGTTCGAGGCCGCCTGGCGCGGCGGGAGCCCCGCGTCGATCGTTCCGCTGTTCGACGACCGCGTGCGCGAGGTCGAGAGCGTTGCCTTCGGCGGCCTCGCGGCGGGGCACGGCTGGGACCCCGCGTTGCCCGCGCTGCCGGAGGGGTCGCTGCGGGTGCTCGAGGGCGAGCGCTTCGTCGACTACGACCTGGGGAGCGTCGACCTGACCGCTCGCTTCTTGCTCGACGGTCGCGCGTGGCGGCTCGTGAAGCTCGAGCTGCCCTACCCGTCGGTCGCCCCGGCGCTCACGCGCTTCCGCTCCGCCTGGGAGGCGGGGGACTCGGCGGCGCTGGCCGAGTTCTTCGCGCCCGAGACGGGCGGGAGCCTGCTCGCCAAGCTCGAGGAGTCGAGGACCCGCCGGGGCTGGGACTCTCTCCCGCCGATCCTGAGCGTGGACCTGAAGGAGGAGGACGGCCGCCGCGCGATCGCTGACCTCGTCCTGAGCAAGCGCACGAAGGTGACGACCTCGTGGACGTTCCGGGACGACGGGACCTGGAGCGTGTATGGCCTCAAGATGCCGACGTTCTGGGTGAAGCCGGAGGACGGCGGGGAGGAGCGCTGACGCTGCGCGATACGGTACCGCGCAGCGTGAGCGGTGAGGATTGGGCGGTTTGCGTCATCCGCTGCGGGCCGCGGACTGCCTGTAGGCTGGAACGATCCCGATGGCCTCTCCTCTCGAACCGACCGCGGCGCATCCCGCCGAGATCCTGGCCTTCGTCCGGCGCCTCGCCTACTCCCTCGTGGGGGACGAAGAGCTGGCGGACGACGTCGCCCAGGACGTGTGGGTCAGCGCGCTGCGGAGTCACGGGGCTGAGGGGCGAGAGCGTCTCGGGCTCGGATGGTTCGCGCGCGCAGCCCGGCACCTCGCGATCAATCGTCGCGTCGCCGATCGGCGGCGGACGGAGCGGGAAGCAGCGGCGGCGCGACCCGAGCGCATCGACGGCGTCCTGGTCTCGGAGCGGCTCGAGCGCCAGTCGCTCGTCCTCGACGCGGTCCAGGGGCTGCCGGAAGCGCTGCGCGCCGTCGTCTACCTGCGCTACTTCGAGGAGCTCGGTCCGACCGAGATCGCGGCCCGCATCGACGTCAGCCCGGCGACCGTGAAGTCCCGGCTCGCGCGGGCCCGCAGCCTGCTGCGTGAGGAGCTCGGGCGGGTCGCCGGCGGCGACGAGACCAGCTGGCTGAGCGTGATCGTTCCTTCACTCGCACCCTCTCCCGGTCGCGCCGCCCCCGCCCGCCCGCGCGGGGGCCCGGAGCGGGCGATAACCCCCCGGGGGGGGACGGTCAACGGGTGGCCATTGGTCGGGCCCTCTTGGCCAAGCCACAGCTGCTGCTCCTGGATGAACCCTTCACCGCCCTTGATCC
>CAYGST010000107.1:8155-11250 GCA_964352415.1 uncultured Planctomycetaceae bacterium
CGCCGCCCCCTCGAGCGAGATGGGCGGCGCAGGAACGCTGCTCGGAACCATGGCCATGAACACGCTCGTCAAGGTTGGCGACGCCAGCCTCCTCGTCCTCGGCGGGGTCGCCCTGCTGAAGTCCCGGGAGCGCGCGCCGCTCGCGCCCTCCGAGGCGCCGCTGGTCGCGCGGACCGAGGTCGCCACGACCGCGCAGCCTCTGGATCGAGCCACGCTCCCCGCTGCCCAGCGCGTCCCGGGCGAGCCCGCCGTGCCGATTCGCGGGAGCGCCGCGGTGGGGGCGCCGGCCCCTGCCGCGCACCTGGCGATGCGCGTTTCAGGTCTCCTGATCGACGCCGATGCGCGTCCTCTGGACGGCGTGGACCTGACTCTCGTGCAGGCGTTCGAGCAGCCGGCAGCGGCGAGCGCACCCTCGGCGCGTTCGAGCGCGGACGGGAACTTCGAGCTCGTCTGCGATCCGCGCTCGGGACGCATCGTGGCCGCGGACGACGGGCTGGTGACCCTCTTCGCTGCCCTGGTCGGTCCATCGACGCGCCGCGAGGCGGTCGTGATCGCGGCACCGCGTCACACCTTGCTCGGCGTGGTCGTCGACGCGTCCGGGCAACCCCTTCCGGGCGCGGAGGTCCGCCTCGTCCTGCCGGATGGCTTCCGCAGGCGCATCCCGTTCGTGACGGACAGCTGCGTCCCGGTCCCTCACCTCACCCGCTCGGGCGACGACGGGCGCTTCGAGCTCGAGGATGGAGCGCGCGTCAGCGGCGCCTTCCTGCAGACCACACTCCAGGGGTACGTCACGCGGCGCGATCCGGTCGCCACGATCGGCAGCGGCGCGCGTCTGGTCCTGCGCCGGCCCGGTCTGGCGAACGACGCCGTGCGCGGGTTCGTGCTCGACCCGCGGGGCGATCCGGTCGAAGGGGCGCGCGTGTCCTTCGGCGCCGAGGTTGCGCGCAGCGACGCGGCGGGCGCCTTCCAGCTCCCGCGCGCGAGCGCCGATCCCGCGTACCAGCGCTTCCGGGAAGGCCGCCCGGCCGAGAGCCGAACCCTGAGCGCCGTCGCGCTCGGTCACCTGCCGGCGCGCGTGGAGGTCGAGCTCGATCCCGCGAGCGGTGCGCCGCTCTGGCCCGATGGGATCGTCTTGCAGCTCAGCGGCGAACCGCTCGAGCTCGCCGGGCGCGTCGTCGATCCGCAGGGGCTGCCCCTCGGCGGCGTCCGCGTCTTCTTGAAGGAGGCGAGCCTGTTCACGATGGCGCAGGGCTCGACCAGCATCGAGAACGTGCTCGGCGGCGACCCGCAGGAGCGCATCACGATGTTCGAGACCGGCGCGGACGGCGGGTTCCGCATCGGCGGCCTGCAGGAGCGGGACTACGCGCTGATCGCCCTCGACCTGGAGACCGGGATCCAGACCCACACCGAGCTCGTCCCCGCCGGAGGGGCGCTCGTCGAGATCGTGCTCGACCGCGAGCGAGCCTGGAGCCGCATCAGCGGGCGGGTCGTCTCGCCCCGCGGCGAGCCGCTGCAGGGGGTCGAGCTCCACCTCTTCACCGACGCGACGACGTTCCGGCACGAGGGCAGCTTCGCGCGCGCCACGAACCTGCGCCTCGGCGGTACCGAGACCGACGCGGAGGGCCAGTACTTGCTCCGGCGCGTCCCGAAGGAGCACGTCTACCTGATGCTGATGGGCGATGAGGTCGTCGTCGCGACGGTCGGCGTCGACGCGCCGCTCGGCGACCGCGAGCGCGACGAGCTGGAGCTCGACCTGGTCGCTTCGCGTCGCGTTCACGTCCAGGTGACGCTGGCCGATCCCGAGGAGGCCGACGAGGTCGCCCTGCACGATGGGGACGACCAGCCGCTCTCGATGCGCGTGCACCGGGGCAAGCCCGGCGCGCCCGGGACGCGCATGCCGTTCTACGGCGTGCGCACCGACATCCTGGCCGTGGACGAGGCCGCTGCGACGCTGGTGCTGTACCGAAACGGCGAGGTCGTTCGACGGCGCTCCGTCCTGCTGCACTGCGGCGTGCTGAACGAGCTGTAGGCTCGGCCGATCGTCGGGGACGCGCGCTAGCGTGCGTGCGCGAGCGCGTGGTCGAGGGACGCGCGCACGGCGGCGACCTGCGCGGCGTTGCAGATCTCCGCAGTGACCTTCGGGCTGTCCGGGTAGACCTCCGTCGTGGTCGTGTAGCGAGCGTTCGTGATGCCGGCGCACAGCCCCAGCGAGCCGAACGGGTAGTGGATGACGCCGGGCTGCTCCACCTTCGCTCCGATGATCTCTCCGTTCGCGTCGGCGGGAGCGATGTGCGTGACGCGCTCGACGCCCGCGATGAGGGCGCCCTGGAACTCGGGCTGAGGATTCTCGCTGTCGCCGACCGTGTAGAAGCCGTCCGGGATGCTGCCCGCTTCGAAGGGCTGGCCGTCGCGCGCGCAGAGCGCGGGGCGAAACTCGGTCTCGTCGGTGTCGGTGGTCTCGTGCAGGTCGAGGTGGACGAGGAAGTCGGCGTCGAGGCTCTCGAGCAAGTGCAGGAGCGCTGCGCACTCCTCCGACGGGCCGTTCGGGACGAAGGACCGGTTGGGGTCCACCGCGCTCGGGTTCCAGCGGTGGATCACCTCGTAGCCCCAGGGGCTCACGCACGGCGCGACCAGCAGGTTGACGCGCTCGAGGTAGTCGCTCGCGTGGCCGGCGAGGAAGGCGAGGGCGCCCTGCACGCCGCTGGTCTCGTAACCGTGAACGCCGCCCGTGATGAGCACCCACGGGGCTTCCGTTCCCGCGCGCGCACACTTGACGGCGAGGAGCGGGTAGCGCTCCGGGTCGATGGATAGAGCGCCGTAGGGCTCGACGTCCAGATCGGGTGCGAGGCGTTGCAGCGGGCGGAGCACCTCGTCGCGATAGCTGCGCTGAACGGAGCAGCTGTCGAACCACTGGACCTTCTCGGCAGCGCTCCACGGCTGGCCGGGGGTTCCGATGGGGTGGAAGCGCTCCGGGATCGTCGGATCGGATGAGTCGGACATGCCGAGAGGGTAGGCCATGCGCTGCGAGGGCAGGGAATGTCCTTTCGCTTCGCGGCGCGTCGCGCCTACCAGTACCCGCTGTCGTGGTAGACGAC
>CAYGST010000108.1:0-11204 GCA_964352415.1 uncultured Planctomycetaceae bacterium
CTGACGATTCTCGAGACGGCTTCGGCGGCCGGTCGCTTCAGCACGCTCGCTGCTGCGCTGAACGCTGCCGACCTGGTCGGAACCCTGTCCGGCCCGGGCCCGTTCACCGTCTTCGCCCCGACCAACGCCGCGTTCCGTAACGTTCCCCCCGGACGCCTCGCGTTCCTCTTGCAGCCCGAGAACAAGGCGCTGCTTCAGAAGGTGCTGACCTTCCACGTGGTCGCTGGTAGCGTCGACTCCACGCAGGTCCTCGCCAGTCCCTTCCTCGACACGGTCGCCGAGCAGCGCGCGGAGATCGATGCGGTGAACGTCCAGATCGAGGGCGCCAACCTGATCGCCACGGACATTCTGTGCTCGAACGGCATCATCCACGTGGTCGACTCGGTGCTGCTGCCGGAGCTGCGCACGATCACGCAGCTCGCCAACAGCAACCCCGACTTCGACAGCCTGTACGGCGCCCTGGTCGCCGCGGGCCTGGATGACGACCTCGACGGCGCCGGTCCGTTCACGGTCTTCGCGCCGACCGACGACGCCTTCCGCGCCTTGCCCAGCGGCCTGATCGACAGCCTCACGGTGACCGAGCTGGGCAACATCCTCGGCTTCCACGTGACGACCGGGCGCAACTACGTCGAAGACGTTCTGTCCGCGGGCGGCTTCTCCATGCTGAACGGCGGCATGACGACGATCACCACGACGAGTGAGGGCGCGTTCATCAACGGCGCCAAGATCCTGGTGACCGACGTCGAGACGGCGAACGGCGTCATCCACGTCATCGACGCGGTTCTGGTCCCTGGACCGTGATCCGCGGCTCCTGATTCAAGATGCCTCGTCAGCGATCGCTGCACCGGCTCGATCGCGGACACACGGCGGCGCCGCACCGGTAGGGGTGGGGCGCCGCTCTCGTTGGGCGCGCCCCGCTCGTCTCGCGCTGCGAAGCAGGGCGCGTTGGTGCGGGAGGGGGGACTCGAACCCCCACGCCTTGCGGCACGAGATCCTAAGTCTCGCGCGTCTACCAGTTCCGCCACTCCCGCGCTGCCGGTCAGCCTAGCAGGAACGGCGGGCTCGATCCTCGAACGACTCGGTGCGCATCGGCTCCGAGCGCATCGGCGCCCAGCGGAGACGAGCAGCTACAGGGGTTCGACGCCGGTCTCGCCGCCGAAGCGCGCGATCTCGTCGAGAATCGGGCACCAGTCCGGCGCGCGGTCTGCGTAGGCGTGACCCGTCGGCTCGCGGTCGAGGGGATCGAGCAGGTTGGCGACAGCGAGGTGAGTCTCCGTCGCCCAGCGCGGACCCGCGTAGGAGATCGTCGAGCCGCAGTGGCGACAGAAACGCCGCGTCGCTTCGGTGTCCGTGCGGTACTCGGTCAGCTCGGACTCACCCTCGACGAAGCAGACCTGCTCGGCCTCGAAGCCGGCGTAGGTCACGACGCCCGCGCCGTGCGAACGGCGACAGTTCTCGCAGTGGCAGTGACCGACCCACTTCGACGGAAGGGTTGCCTCGTAGCGTACCCGTCCGCAGGCGCAGGCCCCTCTTATGGTTCCAGGTGTCATGAGCGCTTGCGAATGGAGCCTGCGACGAGCTCGCCCGTCTTCAGGGCGTGCAGTCGCTTGTCATAGGCGTGACCGATCTCGCCGCGTTCGAGGACGGCCAGCACCTCGCCCTCCTTGGCCGGGTCCATGACCGGCAGGGCGTTGATGTTGTTCGCTGTCATGCGCCGGAGCACCTCATCGAGGTTCTCGTTGGGCTGCGCCGTGATGACCGAGTCGATCATGAAGTCGCCGACGATGATGAACTCGCCGACGTCGTCCTCGAGGTACAGCCGGCGGATGTCCGTGAGCGAGAAGATCCCGACGAGCTTGTTGTCGTCGTCCACGACCGGGAAGTAGGACTCCTTGGCGTCGGCGACGACCTGCAGCACGCGCCGCAGCTTCGCGTTCTGGTGGATGAGGTGCGGCTCGCGCGCGTCCGCGACGAGTTCGGAGACCTGGATGTCGCTGAGCACGTCGATGACGAAGTCGCCGGCGTGGGCGTGCGAGTCGAGGATGCCGCCGACCTGCTGGTTGTAGAGCGACCAGCTGCGCGAGAGCATCACGTGCAGGACCGAGACCAGCATCAGCGGGGCCAGCAGCACGTAGTTGCCGGTCATCTCGCAGACCATGATCACGGCCGCGATCGGGACCTTCGCCACGCCGGCGAAGAAGCCGCCCATGCCGACCAGCGCGAACGCTGCCGGGCTGACTTCGAGGCCCGGGAAGAGGGCGTTCGTGGCCTGGCCGACCGCGCCGCCGATCAGCGCGCCGATGGCGAGGGAGGGCGCGAAGACACCGCCAGAGCCGCCTGAGGAGATGCTGAACGCCGTGGCGAAGATCTTCGCGAGGACGAGCGCGCCGAGGATCCAGATGGAGAGCGAGCCGCTGACCGCCGCGCTGATCAAGCCATAGCCGCCGAACAGGACGCCGTTCGAGCCGGCGACCGGAGCGATCGCCAGCGCGAGGGCGCCGAGCAGCAGGCCGCCGATGGCCGGGCGGACGAAGCGCGGGACCTTGCCCATCCGCTCGAACGCGGCGTGCACGCCGTAGAAGACCTTGACGTGGATCCAGCCGAACAACGTGCAGACGATCGCGAGCACCATGTACGCGAGCAGCTGCGGCGACTGGAACGCGAGCGTCTCCGCCGTCGCGGCGTCGATCGGGATGACCTTGTAGTCGCCGGAGATCGCCGTGAAAGTCGCGTAGGCGAAGATGGAGGAGATGATGCACGGGATGATCGCGTCGCCCTCGAACTCGGGCTTGCGATAGAGCACCTCGGGCATGAACAGCGCGCCGCCGAGCGGTGAGCAGAACATGGCGCCGATGCCGCCGCTGGCCCCGGCCAGCAGGCACATGCGCCGGTCGCGGTCGGAGAGCCGAAAGGCGTCGGAGAGCGCCGAGCCGACGCCGGCGCCCACCTGCGCGACGGGGCCCTCCTGGCCGGCGGAGCCGCCGCTGCCGATCGTGATCGCGCTGGTCAGCGCCTTGATCGCGATGACCCGCTTGCGGACGACGCCCTTCAGCCGGTGGAAGGAGTTGATGACGGCGTCCGTGCCGTGACCCTCGGCCTCGGGGGCGATCCACTGGACGAGGATGCCGGTCAGCAGGCCGCCGACGGCGGGGACGAGCAGCACGAGCCAGAACCTGGCGTCCGAGCCTCCGAGGCCCTCCGCCGTGGTGCCGAGTGCGTTACCGGCGATGAGGTGCTTGGCCTGCTCGACCAGCCAGTGGAACGCGACGCCAGCGAGGCCGGACGCGAAGCCGATCAGCGCCGCGAAGAAGACCCACTTCGTGACTCCGCCGAAGTCGAGCGTCTTGCCCAGCGCGCGGAGCTGCGTCGCGGACTTCTTGAGCATCTCGGCCATGGGCTCGGGAGCGTACCACTCGCGGCCGGGGCGGGACCGACGCTCGGCCCATTTGCGCGCGCGTCGATCGGCGCTCGGGCTCGAGGCCCAGGACGTTCAGCCCTTCAGGCGCAGGGCCATGCTGACCTGCATTCCGTGCAGCGGATAGCTCATCTGCACGCGGTACGTGCGGAAGCGGCTCGGGTCCCAGCCCAGCTTGTTGAACGAGTGGTCGAGCAGCTCCAGGTAGCTCGGGAAGCCGGCGAAGCGTCGTCGCGCGGGCTCGGTGCCCAGAGCCTCGAGGGTCTCCGTCACGCTGACGCGGTCGATCTCCCGCTCGGGGGAGCCGGCGGCGGCCGGGCCGCGGTGCCCGATGTCGTAGACCATCAGCTCGGGCTCGTAGCCCTTGTAGACCTCCTCGTGGATGAGCAGGTCGAACACCATCATGCGGGACGAGGTGGCGGGGATCTGGAAGAAGTACGGGGCGGTGCGCTCCGTCCGATCGAACTGGTTCTCGAGCTCGCCGGGGTTCACCTCCGCGATGACGAGGTCCACGCTCGAGCGCGGGCCGAAGCCGGTCGCGCCGAGGGTGTACTGGACGTCGTCGCCGATGACCTGCGTCTCGAGGGGGGCGGGGGAGGCCGAGCAGAACTGATCGAGGCGGACCGAGTGCAGGCCGTCCACGGCCAGGTCGCCGGCCAGGGTGCGCGGCCCGCGAGCCGGCCCGTCCGGCTTCTGCAACTGCTGCTTCGCGCGGTGGGCCTTGGTGCGACGCAGGGTCCCGAGATGGACGGTGGAGTCCGGGCGGATGCGGTCGAGGCCGAACGTGCCCTGGATCGACAGCAGATCGACGCGCCCTTCCTCCTGGGAGGGGTGGAGCACGATCGTGGCCAGGTCGAGCTCGCAGCTGACGCCCTTGAGCTCGCTGATCGCCTTGTAGGCGGCCTGGCGGCGCCGGATCTCGAACTCGCGGCGGCTCTGGGGGAGCCAGTCGGACAGCATCGCGTTGAGGCTGCTGCGATGGCCCGCGTTGTCGCGGATCAGGTCCTCGAAGGCGGTGATGGCGTCGCCCGCGGCCTGCGCGCGCTCGGTCGCGGCGCCTTGCTCGACCGTGGCCGTCACGATGCGCCGGAGGGGGACCACTCCGGGGATCTGCTGGACGACGGCGACGGGGTCCGTGACGCCGATCGCCCGCAGCAGCCGGCTGGCCGTCACGGTCGTGATGCCGAGGTGCTCGCCGAGTGCCTGGGGGCCCTTGGCGCGAACGGGGAGGCTGCCGAGGAGGGCAGTCAAGGACTCCGCCAGTCGGTTCCCTACCTGCTCGACGCTGCGGCGCAGGTCGCTTCCTGCGGGGCTATCCCCAAGGAGGGACAAGTCTTCGCTCGGGTGGGTGGCCATGTCCTTGAAGGGTAGTCACCGTAGGCCCTGTGTCCAGGCCTGTTTGCGCAGATTCTTTCCTGGAAAATATCCCTAGGGGTTTCGGGGGGCCGAGCGCGGGTGTAGAACTCCTTCGTCGGACGTGAACTTCCCGGGCCCGTGCGCTTGCGCCGTGGCCGGGCGGAGCTCTCGCGGAGCGACTCCTCGGCCAGGACCGACCAGCTGGCTCCCGACCTCTCCTCCGGACTCCACGGCTTCGGCCGCCTCTAGCTCAGATCAAGAACCGCACCCTCATGAAGAACGGACTCCTCATTGCTGCCGTCGCGAGCCTCACGGCCGGCGCGCAGGCGCAGACCACGATCACGCCCCTCCTCGTCGAGGGCGACGCGACCCCGATCGGTCTCGTCACCCGCATCGACAACGTCGACGTCAACGACAACGGCGACTGGCTCGTCGAGCTCGATACGGACAACGTGGACACGACGAAGGACGCGGCCGTCTATCTGAACGGCTCCATGCTGCACGCCGAAGGCACCTCAATGGGCATCCCGGCGCCGTTCGACACCGCTTGGGTCTTCGACTCGTTCGTCGACTCGATGGACATCAACGACAACGGCGACGTCATGATCCTCATGAACGCCGAGGACGTGAACCTGGTCGTCCAGGACACCAAGCTGGTGCTCTGGACGAACGGCACGACGGGGACCACGTACGTGCTCATGGAGCAGGGCGTCACCCCGAACACCGTCGCGGGTGAGCCGGCCGGCGCAGTCTGGTCCTCGATCGCCGAAGTCTGGCAGAACAACAACAACGAGATCATGATCGCCGGCCGCTCCAGCAGCGACGACGACGACATGCTCGCCATGCTGACCCACGACGGCATGGGCAACCTCACGAGCCAGACGGTCTTCGCGATCGACAACGTGATCCACAGCACGGCGTTCCCCCCGGCGAACGGCGTGCACGCCGACACGGTTCAGGGCTTCGCGGCCTCGAAGCAGAACATGGCGCTCAACAACGCCGGTCAGAAGATGTTCTACGTCGACGACCAGAGCTTCGGTGCGGGCGGTATGCCCGACTACACGACCGTCGACGCGCACTTCTACGTGGACACGACCGAGATCGCCTGGGAAGCGGACGACGCCCCGACCCCCGGCCCCTGGCCGTACAACCACCTCTCCAGCGCCGAGGTCGACATCAACGACTCGGGTGCCTGGGCCGCGGTCTGGGACGATGACGGGGACACCAGCCAGGACTTCTTCATCAACCGCAACGGCACGGTGTTCGTCCAGGAGGGCTTCACGGCTCCTGGTATCCCCGGCGGCTTCGTCCTGACGGGGCCCGCCTACGGCCACGTGCAGATCAGCGACCAGGGCGACCTCACCTGGTACGGCGACTGGGACGACGCGGACACCGACAAGGACAGCGGCCTGTTCCGCAACCACGACCTCCTCGTCCAGGAAGGCGTCACGATGGTCGGCTCGGAGCTCGTCGACACGATCAGCAGCAGCTCGGACGGCATGGCCGTCAGCGACAGCGGCCGCTTCATCATCATCGAGCTCACGCTCGCCAACGGGAACGAGGGCTCGTTCCTCATCGACATCCCGAACGGCACCTCGTTCTGCTTCGGTGACGGCGCTGGGACGACCTGCCCCTGCGGCAACGCTGGCGCGGCCGGCGAAGGCTGCGGCAACAGCACCGGCGCTGGCGGCGTCCTCTCCGCCAGCGGTGTCGCCACCGTCGGCGCCGACACGCTCGTCCTGAACGCCGAGCAAGTTCCCGCCGGTGTCCCCGGTGTGTTCTTCCAGGCCAACAACGCCCTGGCGAGCCCGCAGCTCTTCGGCGACGGCTTCCTCTGCGCGACCGGCGGCATCCAGCGCCTCGGCTCCCCGGTCTTCACCGACGCGGGCGGCAACGGCGCCTCGACCGTGGTCATCTCCGTCCTCGGTGCGGTGAACGCAGGCGACATCAAGAACTACCAGTTCTGGTACCGGGACAACTCGGGCCCCTGCGCGAGCGGCTTCAACACCACGAACGCGCTCGAGCTCACCTGGAACTAACTCCCCCAAAGCCTCCGATTGCTCCCGGATCTCCTGGGAGCGACCGGAGCAACACTCTCTCGGGTCTATCGCCGCCCCGATCGCGCTCGCGCGGTCGGGGCGGCACCCGTTTCAGGGAGCCGGTTCGTCGGGCCAGAGCGTGTCGCGACGCGTCTCCAGCTCCTCCATCACGAGGCGCAGCACCTCGTGCTCGCCGAGCAGGTAGATCGCGTCGGCGTTGAGCTGGCAGACGGCGCACACGGGGCGTAGTCCGCGGTAGCTCATCACGTCGAGGCGTTCGAGCACGATGTCCTCGAGTCCGTGCTCGGCGGCGTCGATCGGGGTCCCGTCCTCGTCGAAGCCGAAGAACAGCTTCACCTCCGCGGCCGTGCGCCGGCAGAGGTAGCAGCGGTCCTGGCCACCGGCCCGGTCGAGGGCGCTGAAGTACTCCTGGAAGCGATCGTCGATGGCCATCGGTCGCCCCGCTACCAGAGCTCGCCCTCGGGGACGCGTTCGGCCTCGAGGACCCGCTCGGGGCGGTCCGTGATGCCGTAGGTCAGCTTGACGATCTGCTCCCCGAAGGCGAGGCGCAGCGACTCCAGCTCGCGGACGAGGTCGGCCTCGTCGCGGTCCTCATCGGGGACCACGAGCGCTGCGACCGTCGTGCCCTCGATGGTGCGGCCGACGGCGCGCACCCACTTGCCGTCGAACGGGCCGAGCTCGATGACCTCCTCGCCGACGAGCTCCGCCGCGTGGCGCCGCAGGTGGTCCAGGATGAAGGCCTTGCGCGCCTCGTCGTACAGGCGCGGGAAGTCGGGCTGGATCGATTCCTCGAGCACGCGCGCACCGCGACCCGCGTTGATCAGCGTCACGTGCGGCTGGACGTGCCGGAAGTGGAAGGCGACGAACGGATCCGAGATGCGATAGCTGCCGCGCCGCGAGCGCAGCGGGTCCGGATCGGTGATCGGGATCGTGCGCTCGTCGAGGCCGAGGTCGCGTAGCACGCTGAGGTACTTGTTGGCGGTCGTCGAGTCGACGCCGACGGTCAGCGCGATGTCGCCGACCTTGCGCTCGCCGCGCGCGACGGCCGCGAGCAGCGAGTTGTAGGTCGCCGGGCTCGAGAGCTCGTTGCGCAGGAGGAACTGGACCTCCTCGAACAGGTAGCCCTCGGGGCGCAGGACCTCCTCGAGCAGGTTCACGCGCAGGTCGCGCGAGTCGTCGAAGCGCCGCAGATACGCGGGCATCCCGCCGAGAATCGCGAAGGCCAGGAGTCGGTCGTGCAAGCTCCACTTCGGGAAGAAGCCGAGCGTGTCGGGCGGCGCGAGGGGCTGCAGCCGGCGCTGGGCGGTGCGGCGACCGAACAGCGGCGACTTCTCCGAGAGCACCTGCTCCTCCATGAACGACACCTGGCTGCCGCACAGCACGAGCATCAGCGTCGAGCGCTTGCCCTTGCGATCCCAGAAGCGCTGCAGCACCGACGGCAGCCCCTTGTTCGCCTCGCAGAGGTAGGGGAACTCGTCGATCACGATCACGATGCGCTCGCCGTCCGCGCGCTCACAGGTGAACTCGAGCGCGGCCTCCCAGTCGGGGAACTCGACGGCGGCGATCGATTCACCGAGGCCGTCGGCGAGGGCGTCGCGATAGGCGCGCAGGTTGTCCTTCTCGCGCACCTGGGCCGCCTGGTAGTAGACGGCCCGACGGCCCTCGCAGAACTTCTGCAGCAGCTCGGTCTTCCCGACGCGGCGGCGGCCATAGAGCACGAACAGCTCGGGGTCGCCGCGGTCGGCCAGCCGCGTCAGCACGGAGAGCTCGTTCTCGCGTCCGATGAACATGAGCGCAGGCTAGCCCGCCGCGCTTGGCAGATCACCCGCAAACCCTCTCCTAAGGACGCGGCGGGGGCCGCCAGGAGCGGCGGCGTCGGGTATCCTGGGCGCCGTGACGGCCCCCCTCGACGCCCTCCGCCGGCCCCTGCGCAACCTGCGCGTGTCGGTGACCGACCGCTGCAACCTGCGCTGCTCCTACTGCATGCCGGAGGAGGAGTACGTCTGGCTGCCGAAAGGCGACATCCTCTCGTTCGAGGAGATCGCCAGAGTGGTGGACGCGTTCACGCGGGTCGGCGTGCACAAGCTGCGCCTGACCGGCGGCGAGCCGCTCTTGCGCGCAGGACTGCCCGAGCTGATCCGGCTGCTGCGAACGAACCAGCGCCTCGAGGACATCGCGCTCACGACCAACGGCGTCCTGCTCGCCGACCAGGCGGAGGCCCTCGCGGGCGCGGGGCTCGGCCGCATCACGATCAGCCTCGATTCGCTCGACCCGGCGCGCTTCGAGGCGCTGACGGGCCGCCGAACCCACGCCGACGTCCTGTCCGGTGTCGAGAGCGTGCGCGACCTCGGCTTCCGCAGCACCAAGATCGACACGGTCGTGATGCGTGGCGTGAACGACGACGAGCTGGTCGAGCTCATCGAGTACGGCAAGCGCGTGCAGGCCGAGGTTCGCTTCATCGAGTACATGGACGTCGGCGGCGCGACGAACTGGTCGATGCAGCAGGTCGTGTCGCGCGCCGAGATCTTGCAGCGCATCGAGTCCCACTACGGCGGCGTGGCCTCCAAGGGCGAGCGGAACTCCGCGCCGGCGGACCGCTATCTGCTGCCCGACGGCACTGTGTTCGGCGTGATCTCGTCGACCACCGCGCCGTTCTGTTCGGCCTGCGATCGATCGCGCTTGACGGCGGACGGCACCTGGTACACCTGCCTCTACGCGACGAACGGGCGCGACCTGCGCGCGCCGCTGCGCGCAGGAATGACTCAGGACGAGCTCTGCTCGCTGCTCACGGGCGGCTGGAGCGTGCGCGCGGATCGCGGCGCGGAGGAGCGCCTGGCGGAGTCCGCGCGCGGGGCGCTGCACGACCCGAGCGAGCTGCGCCGGGACCCGCGCCTCGAGATGCACACCCGCGGCGGTTGAGACCGGCGCCCTTCGTGGCGCCGCCTACCCACGCGCGGCACAATCCGCCGCTCCCCCCGCCAACCCCGTCACCGCGACTCGCCGTCGCCAACCCACGCCGCTCGACATGAAGATTCGCGCCGCCGTCCTCGAGGATTTCGGAAAGCCCCTCGTCGTCCAGGAGGTCGATCTCGCGCCGCCCAAGCAGGGCGAGGTGCTCGTCAAGGTCCACAGCTGCGGCGTGTGCCACACGGACCTCTACACGGCCAGCGGCGCCGACCCGAGCGGCTACGCGCCGTGCGTGCTCGGTCACGAGGGCGCGGGCGTCGTCGAGGAGGTCGGTCCCGGCGTCACGAGCGTGAAGAAGGGCGACCACGTCGTGACGCTCTTCTCGCCGGAGTGCGGCGAGTGCGTCAACTGCAAGAGCGGCAAGACGAACATCTGCACCGCGATTCGCGAGCAGCAGGGCCAGGGCTACCTGCCCGACGGCACGCCGCGCCTCTCGCGTGACGGCGAGCCGATGCGCCACTTCATGGGCACGAGCACCTTCGCCGAGTACACGGTGATGCCGGAGATCGCGCTGGCCAAGGTCGATCCGGCAGCCAGCTTCGACGCCATCTGCCTGCTCGCCTGCGGCGCGACGACGGGCATCGCCGCGGCGCTCTGGAAGGCCGAGGTCGAGGCCGGCAGCTCGGTCGCCGTCTTCGGCGCGGGCATGGTCGGGCTCGGGGCCGTCGCGGGCGCGAAGCTGCGCGGCGCGGAGCGCATCTTCGTCGTCGACAAGAGCCCGGAGCGCCTCGAGCTGGCGCGGCGCTGGGGCGCCACGGACCTGATCCAGGCGAGCGACACGACGGTGCAGGAGATCGTCGACGCCACAGGTGGCATGGGCGCGGACTACACCTTCGAGGCGACCGGCCTCGTCGGCGTCATGGGCCAGGCGGTCGAGGCGGCGCGTATGGGCTGGGGCCTCTGCACCGTTCTCGGGGTCGCCGGCCGCGGCGAGGCGCTCGAGATCATCCCGCGCTTCCTGATCACGGGTCGCAAGGTCCAGGGCGGCAGCTTCGGCGGCGCCAAGGGCCGCACGCACGTGCCGCAGCTCGTCGACATGTACCTGCGCGGCGAGCTCGACCTCGACGGCTTCGTCTCCCACCGCATCACGCTCGACGAGGTCAACAAGGGCTTCGAGCTGATGGAAGCTCAGGACGGCATCCGCTCCGTCATCCAGTTCTCCTAGCAGCATCGGTTCATCCAGCACCATGATCGGCGAAATCAAGAACGCCCAGGGCGAGCGCATCGACCACACCTTCACCCCGGCGGCGGGGGAGGGGAGTCGCGAGCTCGTCGTCATCGGGCACGGCGTCACTGGCAACAAGGACCGCGAGTGGGCGGTCACGCTGGCCGAGGCGCTCGCCGCCGCCGGCTACGCGAGCCTGCGCTTCTCCTTCTCCGGCAACGGCGACTCGGAGGGGGACTTC
>CAYGST010000109.1:0-10461 GCA_964352415.1 uncultured Planctomycetaceae bacterium
GAGGAGGGGCTCGAGAGCGGGCTCTACTGGTAGAGCTCGGCCATCGTGCCCTTCTTGCCCGTCTGGCTGCCCGTCACGCGGTTCGCGAAGCGGTTGCCGATGGCAGCGTAGAGCGCCTTCGGCATCGGCACGTAGCCGACCTCGCCGGCGAGCATCGCGGCCTCCTCGATGTAGAAGCGCACGAAGTCCTCGACCTCGGGGCGCTTGGCGGCCTCGGTCGAGACGTAGATGAAGAGGGGCCGCGAGAGCGGCGTGTAGGTTCCGTCCTCGACGGTCTCCAGGTTCGGCAGGACCGGACCGTCGCCGCCGTCGATGCCGACGCAGTTCAGGATCTCCGAGTTCTCCTCGTAGTAGGCGAGGCCGAAGAAGCCGATCCCGTCGGGGTCGCCGGAGACCCCGCGGACGAGGACGTTGTCGTCCTCGGAGAAGGTCGCGTCCGGACGGCAGTTGCCGGACTCGCCGTTCACGGTCTCGGTGAAGTAGTCGAACGTGCCCGAGTCCTGGCCCGGGGCGTACAGCTTGAACTCACGGTCCGGCCACTCGGGGCGGATGTCGTTCCACTTCTTCGCGACCGAGTCCGCGCCCCACATGCGGCGCAGCTCGTCGACGGTCATCGTGCTGCAGAAGTCGTTGGCCTTGTTCACGATCACCGCGAGGCCGTCGTAGGCGACGGGGATCTCGATGAACTCGCGCCCGTTCGCGGCGCACCCGTCGAGCTCCTTCTGCTTGATGTAGCGCGAGGCGTCGGAGATGTCCGTCTCGCCCGCGATGAACTTCTTGAAGCCGCCACCCGTGCCGGAGACGCCGACGGTCACGCGGACCTTCGGCTGGGCGTTGCGGTACTCCTCGGCGACCGCCTCGGTGATGGGGAAGACGGTCGAGGAGCCGTCGATCGCGACGCGGCCCTCGAGGCTGGCCGCGTTGACGTTGCCGTCACTGGACCCGCCACAGCTGGCGACGAGGGAGGCGAGGAGGAGGCTCAGGTGCTTGATCTTCATGACGCGCAGATTCTGCCGAGGAACATGAATTCTGTGTGAAGGCAGTGGCGGGAAGCCGGAGTTTCCCGGGGGGAGCCCAAGCTCCGCTCCTGGCGGCCTCTTCAGGGCACCTGAGATCATGTTTTTTCGGGCGGCGTCGGGCCGTCGGTCACGAGCGGGGGAGGACGAGAGCGAAGCGACTCCCGGCGCCCGGCGTGCTCTCGAGCTCCACGCGCCCCTGGTGGGCGGCCATCACGTGGCGGACGATCGCGAGACCGAGCCCCGTGCCACCCAGCTTGCGCGAGCGCGCCTTGTCGACCCGGTAGAAGCGCTCGAAGATCCGCTCTTGCTCGTGCTTCGGAATTCCGGGGCCGCGGTCGGAGACCTCGAGGCGCACCTGGTCGCCCGCTACACGCACGCAGAGCCGCACGTCTTCGCCCTCCGGCGAGTACTGCAGCGCGTTCGAGAGCAGGTTCGAGAGCGCCATGCCGAGAGCTTGGGCGTCGGCATCGACGTGGGGAGGCTCTTCGGGGAGCTCGACCGTCACGGTCTGCCGGCGCGACTCGGCCAGGTCGCGCAGGTCGCCGACGACGGTCTCGGCGAGCTCGTTGACGTCGAGCGGCTCGAAGGCCAGCGCGTGCTCCTCGGACTCGAGGCGCGAGAGCGAGAGCAGGTCGCCGACGATCGCGGCCAGGCGCTCCGTGTTGCGGTGCGCCTTTCCGACGAAGGACTTGCGCAGCGACTCGGGCATCTCCTCGTCCTCGAGGACGGCCTCGAGGTAGCCGCGCATCGCGGTCAAGGGCGTCTTGAGCTCGTGCGAGACGTTGGAGACGAAGTCGCGCCGAACGGCCTCGAGTCGCCGCAGATCGGTGACGTCGCGCAGCTCGAGCACGCAGCCTCGATGAGCGCCCGCGGTCCCGGCCATCGGCACGGCGGTCAGCTCGACCAGGCGCTCCCCGTCGTCGTTCTGGATGCGCGTCTGTCCGCTGGCGCGCTCCGCGTCCGCGAGGCAGCGCTCCAGGACATCGACGAGATCGGCGTTGCGGATCAGCTCCCACACGGGGCGGCCCTTCACCCGGGGCTCCTGGATGTTCAGGAGGGTGCGCGCCGGCCGGTTCGCGAACAGCACGTTCTGCTGGTGATCGACGGCGAGGAGCCCGTCCGCCATCGCGGAGAAGATCGCCTCCCGCTCGGCGCGATCGCGTTCGACGCGGGCGATCTGGCCCTGCAGGTCGTCCGCCATGTGGTTCACGGCTTCGGCCAGACGGCCGAGCTCGTCGTCGCGCCGCACCTCGAGGCGACGCGTGGTCTGCTGGGAGCCGATCTCGCTGACGAGCTCGGCGATCTCGCTCAGCGGGCGCGTTACCCGCCCGGCGAAGATGCCCGCGAGAACGAGGGAGATCAGCCCGGCGAGCAGCGCCCCGCGACGGATGGCGCCCCGCAGGTCCGCGACGCGGCCCTCGCGGTCCTCGACCGAGATGGCCATGCGCGAGTAGCCGAAGAGCTCGCCGTCCACCTCGAGCGGCAGGGCGACGTAGGTCATCTCCTTCTCGAGGGTCCGGCTGTAGCGCGTGACCGGCTCGCCGGGGCGCAGCACCTCGGGGCGCGTGTGGTGCGCGTCCATCACGGAGGGATCGCGATGGCTGTCGAGCAGGACGCGGCCATCGCGTGCGATCAGCGTCAGCCGCGAGGCTCCGAGCCCCTCCACGGCCCGCTCGAAGCCGGCGAGCTCGAACTCGCCGGTGTCCGGGTCCAGCAGGCTGAGCGAGAGCTCGGCGGCCAGCCGGGCCTCGATCTCGACGCGCTGCTCGGCCTCCTGCTGCAGGCTCCTCGCGATCGTCGGCAGAGCAGCCAGGTAGACGACGAAGGCGGTGATCAGGATCACAGCCACCGTGCCGCCGAAGATCTTCCAGAAGAAGCCGGCCTTCACGTCAGTCCGCGTCCCGCTCCGCGAAGCGATAGCCGATGGAGCGCACCGTCTCGATCAGTCCGCGCTGCTTGCCGAGCTTCTTTCGGATCGTGCGGATGTGCGCGTCGACGCTGCGGTCGAAGGCGGCCGCCAGCTCGCCGCGCGCGTCCGAGAGGATCTGGCTGCGGCTGAAGATGCGCCCGGGGTGGCGGGCGAGCAGTAGCAGGATGCGGAACTCGGTCGCGGTCAGCTCGACCTCGTCTTCGTTGATCCAGGCCTTGTGGCGCTCGGGCTCGATGCGAAGCGGACCGGAGGTCACCGATTGGTTCCCGTCATCGGGGACGGGGACACGGTTGGCGCGCCGCAGCACCGAACGCACGCGCGCGATCAGCTCCTTGTTGCTGAACGGCTTCGGGATGTAGTCGTCCGCGCCCAGCCCGAGGCCGAGCACGATGTCGGACTCCTCGCCCTTCGCGGTCACCATGATGATGGCGATCTCGTTCGTGTCCTCGCCGCTCTTGAGCTGGCGACAGATCTCGAGCCCGTCGATGTCGGGCAACATGAGATCCAGCAGGACGAGCTCCGGGGTCTCGCGGCGAATGAGATCGAGCCCGCTTGCGCCATCCGTGGCGGACTTCACCTCGAAGCCCTCTCGAGAGAGGCTGTACTCGAGGATCTCGCGGATGTCGGCCTCGTCCTCGACGATCGTGATCCTGTTCTTGACCATGGCGCGGAAATCTAGGTCCGAGCGGTGAAGGAAGAATGAATTCTAGGGGCCCTGCGACCGTCTCCGTGCGGGAATCCGGCGTCTCGCGGACTACACTCGACGTTCCCCCGCGCCTTGCGCGCCGCACCAGGAGCCTTGATGACCCTCACCCACCCCAGCGCGGCGGCTGATCCGCTGCTCTACGACTTCTTCGGTATCGACGAGGCCGCCCTCTCGGCGGTCTTCGCCGAGGCCATGGCCCGCGGCGCCGACTACGCCGATCTGTACTTCCAGCAGTCCCGCAGCAGCTCGATCACCCTGGAGGACGGGATCATCTCGAAGGCCTCGAGTTCCGTCGATCGCGGCGTCGGGATCCGCGTGGTGGTTGGCGACCAGACGGGCTACGCCTACAGCGAGGACCTCGACCTGGATGCGATGAAAGGGGCGGCGCGCACGGCGGCTTCGATCGCGGCCGGCGGCGGGGGCGTCCCGCCCCAGGGCTTCGCGCGCGGAGTGGGTGAGAACCTCTACACCGTGCCCGAGCCGTGGGAGGGCGTCGCGACCGCGCGCAAGCTCCCGCTGCTGCAGGAAGTCGAACGCCTGGCGCGTTCGCTCGAGCCCGCGTTGACCAAGGTCACCGTGGGCTGGTCGGACGCGGACACGCGGGTGCTCGTCGTCAACTCGACCGGGGAGGCGCTCGCGGACTACCGGCCGATGGCGGCGCTCTCCGTCAACGTGACCGCCGAGAAGGGCACCGAGGTCCAGAGCGGTCGCCAGAGCCTCGCGGGCCGCTTCGGAATCGAGCACTACACCCCCGAGCGACTACGCGCTCTCTGCCAGGACGCCATCGACCGCACGATGATCCTGTTCGAGGCGCGCCGGCCGCCGGCGGGCGAGATGCCGGTCGTCCTGGCCGCGGGGGCCTCCGGGATCCTGCTGCACGAGGCGATCGGGCACGGCATGGAGGCCGACTGCAACCGCAAGGGGCAGTCGATCTTCGCGACGATGCTCGACCAGAAGGTCGCCGAGGACTGCGTCTCGATCGTCGATTCGGCGCTGCATCCGAACGAGCGCGGCGCGATCAACTTCGACGACGAGGGGTCGCGCACCGAGCGCACGGTGCTCGTCGAGGACGGCATGCTGCGCAGCTACTTGCACGACCGCATCAGCGCGAAGCACTACGGACTGGAGCAGTCGACCGGCTCAGGGCGCCGTCAGTCCTTCCGCTATCCGCCGATCCCGCGCATGCGCTGCACCTACATGGAGAACGGCCCGCACACGCGCGACGAGATCATCGAGTCCGTCGACCGCGGCATCATCTGCGAGACCTTCACCAACGGGCAGGTCGCGATCGGGGCCGGCGACTACACCTTCTACGTCAAGAACGGCTGGCTGATCGAGGGCGGCAAGATCACCGCGCCGATCAAGGACGTGAACATCATCGGAAACGGCCCCGACTCGCTGAGCAAGATCACCATGGTCGCGAACGACCTCGCGATCGACACGGGCGGCTGGACTTGCGGCAAGGACGGCCAGAGCGTCCCGGTCTCGCAGGGGATGCCGACCACGCTGGTCTCGAAGATGACGGTGGGGGGCGAGAATGCGTGACGAACTCCTGAAGCAGGCGCACCAGGCAGTCGAGCTCGGCAAGCGCGCGGGGGCGGACGACGTCACAGCGGGCGTGTCCTGGAGCCGCGGGCTGCGCTTCGAGTGGCGTGAAGGGCGGCTGGAGCGCGTGCAGGAGAGCACGAGCCGTAGCCTCGGCCTCGCGGTGTACGTCGATGGCCGGTACTCGACCTGCTCGACGAACGACCTCGACCCGAAGCGTCTCGCCGCCTTCGCCCAGGAGGCTGTGGATCTCACTCGCTGCCTGCAGGCCGATTCGTTTCGGATGCCGACGCCGCCGGAGCTCTACGCCGGCCGCTCGGACGTGGACCTCGACCTGGTGGACCCCGCGCTCGGCGACCTCTCGCGGGAGAAGCGCATCGAGTGGTGTCGCGAGATGGACGAGTACGCGAGCGCGGACGACGCGGTGCACACCTCCGAGTGCTGGGTCTCCGACAGCCACAGCGTCGGCGCGCGCGCGACCTCGAACGGCTTCGAGGGCGTCCACGAGGAAACTGGGCTGTGGGCCTTCGCCGAGGTCTCGGTCAAGGACGGCGACAAGCGCCCCGAGGAGTACGACTACGCGGGGGGGCTGCACCTCGCGAGCCTGCCCGCGCCGGTGACGATCGCCCAGGAGGCGTTGCGCAAGGCCAAGCTGCGCGTCGGCAGCCAGAAGATCCCCAGCCTGCGCACGAAGATGATCGTCGACCCGCACGCCGGGGCGCGCTTCCTCGGACGTATCTTCGGCGCCCTCTCCGCGGGCTCCGTCCAGCAGAAGCGTTCGTTCCTCGCGGAGCGCCTCGGCCAGCCGATCGCCTCTTCGCTGCTCACGCTGACGGACGACCCGCTGCTCGTCCGCGGCATGGCGTCCCAGCACTACGACGGGGAGGGCATCGCGTCGAAGCGTCGCAGCCTCATCGACGCGGGCGTGCTGCAGACCTTCTTCGTCGACACCTACTACGGCCGCAAGCTCGGCTGGGAGCCGACGACCGGCAGCAGCTCGAACGTGCTGTTCGACCACGGCGAGCGCGACCTCGCCGGAATCCTCGCCACCGTTCAGGAGGGCATCTACGTCACCACCTGGCTCGGCGGGAACGCGGACATGACGACCGGCGACTTCTCCTACGGCCTGCGCGGCTTCCTCGTGAAGGACGGCGAGCTCGCAGCGCCCGTGTCGGAGATGAACGTGACGGGGAACTACGGCGAGATCCTGATGCGCCTCTCCGAGCTCGGCAACGACCCCGTTCCGTGGTCCAGCTTCCGCACGCCGACGCTGGTGTTCGACGACGTGCAGTTCAGCGGCAGCTGATCCGCGCGCTCGAACGCGGCGAGGTCGGCGCTGGCCTGGTCACCGGCACCCTCGGCGGCTGCGAACACCTGCTTCGCGGCAGCGACGATTCTGTCCTGATCGCCGGCGAGTGTTTCGACCATCGCGGTCGCGGCGGGGACGCCCTCCGGCTCCTCGATCTTCGTGATCGCGCCGAACTCGCGGTAGGTGCCCGGGGCGCGGAATCCGAGAGCGCGGATGCGCTCGGCGATCTCGTCGACGGCCAGCGCGAGCTCGAGGTACTCGGTCTCGAACATCGTGTGCAGCGTCGAGAACATCGGACCCTTGACGTTCCAGTGGAAGTTGTGAGTCTTCAGGTACAGCGTGTAGGAATCGGCGAGGAGCTGCGAGAGAGCGTCAGCGGTCGGCTTGGCTTGGTCGGACATGGATCGTCGTTCGTTGCGGACTTCGAGAACTGGGCGGGGGGAGAGTGTAGCGTTGGACCTGGCGTTACGCGGCGGTGACCTCGGGCGCCCCTCCAGGAGTCCAATCTCGTACGCCGTTCGTCCGAGGACAAGGTCTGTGCCGCAGAGGTCGAGGACGACGATGGAGACACCGCACATGACTCAATCACGCTTGGCGCGTCTCGCGCCGCTCTGCCTGCTCGGCCCGCTGTGCCTGCTCGCGCCGGCCGTGGCCACACCTGCCGCTCCCGCCCACGTCGAGGAGGATCCGCCCGAGCTCGACCCGGCCAGCGGGGCGGGCGAGCCGGGGACCGTCTACCAGTGGCGCGCGGAGAACGGCCTGCGCTTCACGTGGCTGCTCCCCGACGGCTTCTCGGCGGAGCAGCCCCACGACGTGACGGTGATCCTGCACGGCACCGGCCTCGACTATCGCTGGGGTCACTGGAACCACCCGACGGGCGTCTTCCGCCCGCGAGACGTCGTCGTCTCCGTCGACGGCCCGTCGAAGGACGGGGACTCCCGACTGTTCCTAGGCGAGAAGGCCGACGGCGAAGCCGTGCGCGCGTTCCTGAAGGAGCTGCGCGGCTCCTTCCCGGTGGACGACCTCTTCCTCTACGGCCACAGCCAGGGGGGCTTCTTCGCCATCTGGTTCGCCGGAGAGTACCCCGAGGACATCTCGGGCGCCGTCGCGCACGCCTCCGGCGCCTGGAACTGGTCAAAGATGGGGCGCGACGTGAAGAAGGTGCCGCTGGCCTTCCTGCACGGCACGCGCGATCCGGTCGTGCCGTACCGCCAGAGCCTCGCGACCCGCGACGTGTACGCCGAGGCGGGCTTCGACCTGCTGCACCTTCGTCGCATGCAGGGCTACAACCACTGGCCGAACGCCGTGCGCGCCAACGAGGTGATCGGTTGGTGCGACGGCATGGCGACCGACGACCCCGAAGAGGCGCTGAGCGAGGCCGTCGAGATCCTGCGGGCGAAGCCGGCGGACCAGTACAGCTACGAAACCCCGGTCGGCTACGCCGCTGCGCGCGACGTGCTGCGCCGGCTGGTTGGCGATGGCCCGCGACCGTTCGACGACGTCGATGCCAGCGTGGAGCGCAAGGCGCGGACCTGGATCAAGGCGATCGAGGAGGCTGGCGCGGCCCAGGTCTCGATCCTCAAGAAGCAGGTCGGCTCGAAGAAGGCGCTGCGCCTGACGGAGGGAGAATGGCTCGGCCACCTGCTCGCGGTACGGGAGGACTTCCGGGGCGTCGAAACGGTCGAGGCCTACGTCGACAAGATCGGCTTCGACGCGGTGACGAAGAAGCAGGCCAAGGCGTGCAAGGCGATCCTCGGGGCCTACTACGGCGAAGGCGACAAGGCCGAGCGCTACGCGGAGATCGTCGAGCTGCTCGGGGACGGCTTCCTGTACGAGGGCTACCCGCCCGACCTGCTCACCACGCTGCGCAAGTGGGAGCCGTCGGGCGCCGAGCGCAAGCAGCTCTCGAAGAAGGCGCGCGCCGGGGCCGAGGACCTCGCCGTGTGGGAGTCCGGGCTGAAGGACGGTCAGGACGCCTACGCCAAGCTGTGGAAGCGCTGGGAGGGGCCGGAGGACTGACCGTCGGCGTCGCTGCGTTCACATTGCGACTTCTTTGAAATCGCCTTTGAGCTGGGTCGATCCAGCGCTCGAAGAGGTGGGTCACACACCACCGCTATTCCCGAGCGAATCTCCATGCGCACCGAGGCTTCCTTGCGAAGCCGGCTCCTGATCGGAGCCGGAATCCTTTTCGTGGTCGGCGTCATCGCCTTCCCGCACCGTCCCACCCAGATCACCCACTGGCGCGTCCCCGAGCCCAGCGCTCCGGCATTCGACGCGTCCAGCTGGTTCGCGCTGCCCTCCAGCGTCGAGGGCTTCGCCCTGCTCGACGGCGACGAGCGCTGGCGCCTCGCGGGGCCGCTGCGCTTCGACGAACGCGCGGATGGCAGGGCACGCCTCACCGGACTGCTCGTCGGTGACGACGACGACAGCCGTCGACTGCAGCTCGATCTGCACCTCTCCGAACGCAAGCCGGACGACTCGACGACCGTGCAGCCGGGGGACTACGGCGACATCACCGGCTTCCTGCGCGGACTCGGTCAGCTCGATGGGGCCCTGGTGCGCGTCCGCGCCGGGGGGACGTCGCCGCTCGTGACGACGGCCCGTCGCGGCCAGCTCGCGCTGCTCTGCGAATGGATTGAGAGGCCGAAGTCGGGCGCGTTGCCCGGCGCCGAGCGCGCCTCCGAGTGGGCCGTTCCGGTGAGCTTCGCCGAGCACGCGAACTGGGGTGCGCCGACGCTGAACCTCGACCTGGGCTCGTTCGGCGAGTCCTTCGAGTTGCGGGCCGGCGGCCGGTTGATCGAACACACGAACGGAACCGCGCAGCTCTCGGCGGTGGTCGCGCAGCGCGGCTTCCCGGATCGCGCGTTCCACCTCGACCTGCAGCTCGCGCAGAGCGAGCCGGAGAGCATGGCGCCGATCGAGGACACCTCCGCCAACCCGCTCGCGGGCCCGACCGGGCTGTTCGACGACGGGAGCCTGGACGACGAGACGTTCTGGCGTAGCTACGACCGCGCCTCGGGGCTCATGACGGGTCTGGACGCGCTGGTCGGGGCGCGGCTGCGTGTCTCCGGCGTCGAGGAGAGCGTGCGCGTCGGCCTGGGCGCCGCCGTGAACGCCGATCGCTACGGCCTGTCCGGCGCCTGGACCACGGTCGTCGAGCAGCAGCCGGACGACGAGGAGCTCGAGCTCCGCCGCGGACGCTCGACGGCGTACTTCGAGGCCGAGCTGGACAGCCGCGCGGTCCAGTTCGCCTACGCTCCGACGAGGGCGGCGACGTCTGGCGTCGCCGCCTGCCCCGTGCTCGACCTCGGTCCGCTCGGCGACGACTGGATCTTCGCCGCCGGCGGCACCTTCTTCGAGCACGTCGACGGAACCGCACGCCTCGTCGGCCAGCTCCGGCGACGGAGCGGAGGCGACGCCGCGCTGTGGCTGGACGCGCACTTCACCGGACCGGAATTCACCGGCGAGACCGCGCGCAGCGGTCGCCGCGAGCTCGAGACCTGGGCCTACGTCGAGGACGGCGGACCGGTGCACGTGGACTCGTGGCAGCTCTATCGCAGCGTGACGGGACGGCTCTCGGGGTCCGGCTCGCTCGGGGACGTGGAGCTGGAGATCACTGGCACGACCGTTCCTCTGCAGATGGGTTTCGGCGCGAACGGCCGCAGCCTGTCGCTCGGTGCGTCCGCGCAGCTGCGCCTGGAGGCGACGCAGAGCGCTGGCTCCCGCGACCTTCCGACGGCCGCCACGCTGCGCTTCGATCTCCGCGGCGAGGCCGCTGAGCGCGCCCTCTCGCAGGAGGGGGCCTCGGCTCTGCGATTGGAGGGGATCGGGGACGACTTCCACTTCATCTCGGGGGGCCACCTCGCGCACGAGTCCGATGGCCGCGCGCGGCTGACCGGCGTCGTTGCGCGCCGGAGCTTCTCCAGGCACCGCTTCTTCGTCGACCTGCGCC
>CAYGST010000109.1:10471-11194 GCA_964352415.1 uncultured Planctomycetaceae bacterium
GCGCCTGGCGGGGCGCCGCGAACCGGGGGTCGCCGAGGCCAGCGATCTTGGCAGCTTCACGCACCTCGAGGGTCGACTGCTCGGACTGGAGGAGTTCGACGGTGCGCTGCTCGAGGTCTGGGACGGCGCGCAGCCCTTTCGCATGCAGCCGACGGACGGGCCCGAGTTCGGAGCCAGCGCAGGGCTGCAGCTCACCGTTCTGCGGCAGCCGCGAGGCGCCTGGAGCTTCCGGCACGAGCGCCTCACCGGTGACGTCGAGCTCGCGCTCTCCCGCACGCTCGCCTCGGGCGCGGAGGAGGCCTACGCGCTCCTCAGCGTGACGACGCCGGCGGGGCACGCGCTGTACCTGCCCGGGGTCGCCGAGGACTTCGCCTTCCCGGAAGGCGGCTCGTTCGTCGAGCACGCCGACGGCAGCGCGACCCTGACCGGTCACGCGCAGAGCGTCAGCGATCCGCAGCTCGGCTTCGATGTGCGCATCGACTACGCCGGACGCTTCGACGACCACCGCCTCGCGAACCTGCAACGCGGACTCCCGAACTCGGCCTACGCCGAGCAGGGCGGACCCGTCGACCCGAAGCTGTGGCGCTTCTACCGCAGCGCGCGCGGGATTCTGGTGGGGACAGACTCCCTGTCCGGCGCGGTGCTCGAGCTCGGCAGCGACGGGGATGCGTTGCAGATCGGACTCGGCGCCAACGGCCGCAACCTGGAGTACGGAGCCAGCGG
>CAYGST010000110.1:0-11189 GCA_964352415.1 uncultured Planctomycetaceae bacterium
CCCATGTGGATTCCCATGCTGGCCGCCGTTCTGTGCGCGGCCCCGCAACCTCAGTCCTGCGACGACAGCACCCTCGACCAGGCCGGCCCCCTGGCGCTCTACCCGGTGGTCGAGCACCACGGGAAGATCGAGTGGTTCGACGGCAGCTACGAGGATGCGCTCGCCCAGGCCGCGCTCACCGAACAGATCGTCTTCGTCGACTTCTGGACGGAGTGGTGCGGCTACTGCAAGAAGATGGACCGCGAGGCGTTCTCCCACGACGACGTCCTCGCGGGGATGCGCGACGTGATCTGCATCAGCGTCGATGCGGAGTCCGAGCAGGGAAGTGTGCTCGCCAGGAGCTACGGCGTCACCGGCTACCCGACGATGCTCTTCTTGGACGCCGACGGAGGCCCGCGTGATGCGATCATCGGTTACGTGCGCGAAGAGGTGTTCCTCGAGGAGCTGCGACGCATCAAGGCGGGCACCGGCACGGTCGGCGCTCTCGAAGCGCGCCTCGCCGAGAACGCCACCGACCTCGCCGCGCGCTTCGCGCTGCTCGAGAAGCTCGCGAGCTTCAACGCCACGCTGGAGCTCGCCGAACAGCGCAAGACGATCGCTCGGCTGATCACCGAAGGCCACGGCTACGAACCCGCCAGCATCGAGAGCCGCTGGGACCTCTGCCAGCGCCTGCGGGGCGCGGGGCTCACCGAGCTCGCCGACGAGCAGATCGCCGCGATCCGGCGCCTCGACCCGGAGGGCAAGTCGCTACCGATGCGACGGATGACCTTCGATGCACTGCTGCAGGGCATCCAGACCCGTGCCGATCTCCCCAGGCTGAAGGCCTTCCTCGACAACGAGACCTACGACGAGATCCTGTTCGAGGGCTGGATGCGGATGTACGGGACGTACGCCCGCGCCGCCAAGAAGACACGGGACCGCGACGAGCAGCGGGCCAACCGCAAGCACGCTCGCCTGGCGGCTCCGACGCTCTGGCGTCACACGCCCGAGAAGCACGTGGCCGAGATCGGCAACGTGATCGCGTGGGGCTACTACCTCGACTCCGAGGACCTGACCGCGGAGGAGCGGGAGTGGGCGCTGGGGGTCGCGAAGGTCGCGATGGAGGCCTCCGAGGAAGAGGTCTTCATCATCGACACCTACGCCTGCCTGCTGTTCCTCAACGGACGAGTGGAGGAGGCTCTGCACCACATCGACGAGTGCATCCGGCTCGATCCGGACAACGGCGAGTGGAAGCGGCGGCGCAAGGAGTTCGCCTCCTCGTCGCGCTGACTCCGCAGCGGCTTCCCACCGCGCACCTGCGCCGAAGCGACGCTGGCTGCGACCTCAGCGCGGCCCGGTGAAGGCTTGCAGCACCTGCTCGACGGCGTGCTCCTCGTGCGGCGTGAGTTCACGCCGACGCAGCGTGTCCTGCTTGTCCACGCGGATGCCCCGCAAGGCGAGGTAGCGGTCGAACCACGCGCGGCTCTCACGCGGATCGATGACCTCCGCCGCCGCGACGCCGGCCCAGTACGCCAGCTCCTCGTTGAGCGGGTCCGCGTCGACCCCGCGCAGCGCCTCGCTGAGTGCGTAGTGGTGCCGTTCGCTGCGCGAGAGGTCGGCGATGGACGGAGACGGGTCGACGTCGTACGGCGGCACCATGAGGAAGCGCAGGGCGCCCTCGAGACGCTGGCTCGCCACTCCGACGAACGCGCGCCGCTTGTCCAACAGGGTGACGACCTTGGGCTCGAGGCGCGGCCAGAAGAGCAGGCTCTCCATCTGCGCGCGGCGCTGGTCGACGAGGGCTCGCAGGGCCGCGAGGCCGTCTGCTCGTTCCACGCCGTTCGGAAGCGTTGCAAGTCGCTCCAGCTCGGCCTCCCACGCCGGATCGGGCGCGCCCGGCGCCCCCGCGTCGCCGCGCTCACGCAAGAGATGGAGGTCCGAACGAGCCGCCCTCAGGATCGCCGAGGCCAGATCGATGCGCGCCGCCACGGTGCGCGCCTCGCTGTCCTTCAGGTCGTAGGCGCCGTCCTGGGAGCCCCGCAGGAGCGCGAGCCCCTTGCGCAGCTCGATGCTCTCGCGGACCGCGAGCTCCGTCGGGACGACGCGCAGCTGAAAGCGCAGATCGAGCAGGAGCCGGCGCGCGAGAGTCGCGCGCTCGTCGCCTGCGAACAGCACGACGTTCGCGTTCGGCTCGAGCTCTCCCCAGAGCGCGTGCAGCTCCGCGAGCTCGGCCTCCTCGGTCAGCGGCGCGAAGTCGCCCCGCTTCAGATAGTGGCGACGCGCCATCTCGTGCAGGACCAGGAGGTCGCTCTGCAGGTCGGCGAGCTCATGGACGAGCTCGCTCGCCGCGCTCTTCGATGAGGAGACGAGCCTTCCGAGCTCATGGGCCGTCGCCGTAGCCCCCAGACCTGGACGGCCGTCGGGGGCGGTGGGCTCCTCGTCCTGCGCCGCGAGCGGCGCAACGAGGAGCAGCAGGGCGGCGAACGGGAGGGCGAAGCGAAGGTGTCTCATCGTGCGCAGCGGGCGATCCGGGGGGCGGGCGAGCAGACTACCACGCTCGCCCGGACCGGCTACCGCCCCCCACGCACCCCTGACACTCAGGCGAACGGGCCGGCCGCGCCGCCGTCGTCGAGGGGCGCGAGGCCGTCGTCACGCGGAAGCGCGCGGACCTCCCAGCGCGGGGCGTCGTCCCCGATCGTCTGGAGCTCCTCCTGAAGGGACTCCAGCGGGCGCTCAGCGGGGCTCAAGCGCTCCGCCGGGGCGACCGGCGCAGGCGTGGACTGCGGCTCCGACGGCGGCGCCGCCTCGGCGAGCCGACGACCCGCGAGGAACTGCAGCGTGCGGACGCGCGTGTACCCGAGTCCGCTGCGTTCGCGCAGCTCGTCGACCGGGCCCGTGGCCAGGTCCTCGAGCGATCCCACGCCAGCGGCGAGCAGCGCGCAGCACGCGTGTGCGTCCAGCCCCGCGACCGCGCCCGGGCGCAGGCCGTCTCGCACGACCGCAGGCTGCGGGCCCGCCGGCCCGCCACGGCGCTCGCCGTCTCGCTCGGGCGCGCGCGTCACGGACTCGTCGACTTCATCGACGCGGCCGTCGCGCAGCTCCACCTGGGCCAGCACGTCGAGCTCTTCGGGCCCGACGCCGACCTCGGCCAGCGGGTCCGTCGTGTCCTCGTTGCGCCAGCGCGCCACGACGCGATCGAGCAGCTCGCGATCGCGGAGATCGAGACCGGAGCGCGCGTCGAGTCGATCGCCCGAGGTGCGCTCGGTCGCGGGTCGCGCTTCGGAGAGGCGATAGCTGTGTATCCCGGGCATCAGCGCAGCGGCCTCGGCCGCCGGCGGATAGGTCACCTCCTCCTGTTCGAGGTCCGGCTCGAGGCGGTCGACCAGGCGCTGCGCTTCGCGCGTGAGACGACGCGCCGCGGCCGAGGGGAGGCCCAGCAGCTTGCCCACCCGATCGGGCGAGAGCTGTCCGAGGTGTGAGAGCGAGGTGCAGCCGGCCTCACGCAGGGTCCGCAGCGTCCGCGGCCCGTCGGCGTGAAGGGTGCACAAGAGAGCCATTCGGTCGATGACGGTCCTCCTCATGATGTCCGTCGCGTTCGCGACGTCCGCAGCGGAGTCGATGGAGTGTTCACAGCGGTGAACGTTCGTGTTCGGCCTCGAGCTCCGCGCTGGCGGCGGCCTGCTCGGCGGTGATCTGAAGCCACTCGTCGGCGAGGGCTCTGAAGTCCTCGGCGGCGCGGCAGTTGGGGTCGAGCAGCTGGACGGGGACGCCCATGCCCGCCGCCTCGCGCAAGCGCACGCTGGTGCGCACGACCGCGTCGAGCATGTCGTCCTCGAAGCGCAGGAACATCGCGGTGAGCAGGTCGCGCGCGAAGCGCGTCCGGCGATCGAACATCGTCGCGAGGATGCGCGTCTCGAATTCGACCTCTTCGTCGGCCTGCAGCTCGTCGAGGATCCGCAACGCCTGAACCGCGCCCTGCAGCGCGAAGGCGCCCGTCTCGACGACGAGCAGCGCCGTGTCGCAGGCGCGCAGCGCGTTCATCGCGAGCACGCCATCGACCCTCGGCGGACAGTCGAGTACGACGAAGTCGAGCTGGAGGCGACAGCGCCCGAGCGCGTCACGCAGGGCCGACTCGGGGTTGAGCGTGCGCGCGGCCGACTCCTCGAAGTCCGCCAGGTCGCCGGTCGCCGGCAGGAGCCAGAACCCACCCGGCGCGGAGACGACGGCGTCGTCGACGCCCGAGAGCCCCTCGAGCACCTCCAGCAGCACGGGCTCGTTCCCGACGGCCCAGCCGAGCGCCATCGTCGCGTGGGCCTGGGGATCGAGGTCCACGAGGAGCACACGCTTTCCCTTGGCCGCGAGGGCGGCGGCGAGGTTCACGGCCGTGGTCGTCTTGCCGCAGCCACCTTTCTGGTTGACCAGAGCGAGGACGTGCATGGGGCCCTCCCGAGCTCGTTGACGGTCCAAGGACCCAATGGACGGCATGCCGGAGCCCGGTTCAAGCGTGGAGAACGGCGGATTCCGTCGAAGCGCGCCGCGCGCGACTCGTCTCGCCTCCGTGAGCGGGGCGCTGACGTCCCCGCTCGTCAGCGCAGGGCTCGACGGGCGCGCTCGTAGAACGGGCGCGTGGTCCGGGCCCGCTCGAGCGGCTCCCAGGTCGAGATGGCGCTCAGCGCCTTCGCGGCCTCGCACTCGGGCGCGCCGATGCACACGGGCCGGCGCTGCTGGACCGACCAGTAGATCTCGTCGTCCTGGGGCACCCAGCCGACGTACTCGGGTGAATGCCCCAGGAAGCGCTTGGCGACGGATTCGAAGCGCTCCCGCGCCTGCATCGCCGTCTCCAGGTCGCGAGCTCGGTTGACCACCAAGCCGACCTGAACGTCCGGGTTGACGATGTGGGCCTGCTTGTAGAGGGCGTACGCATCCGAGAGGGCCGTCACCTCGGGGTTCGTGACGAGCACAAGAGTGCTCGTCGCGGCGAGGTGCGTGACCGTCGAGTAGCCGAGGCCCGCCCCGTGGTCGATGATGAGGAGGTCGTAGATCTCCTCGAGGGGCTGGAGCCGGCGGTAGAGCTTGTCGAGTTCCCGGCGCGTCGGGTTCGCGAGGGCCGTGCGCCCGACGCCGCCCGAGAGCAGATGGAGGCCCTCCGGGCCGGGGACGATCGCCTCCTCCGGCGTCACGCGCCCCGCGATCACGTCGCCGATGTCGAACTTGGGCGACAGGCCGAGCAGCAGGTGGGCGTTGGCGAGGCCGGCATCGAAGTCCACGAGGCAGACCTTCTCGCCGAGGCGCGAGCGCAGGACGGCCAGATTGACCGCCAGCATGCTCTTGCCCGCCCCGCCCTTGCCGCTGGCCACGCAGACGACCCGCGAGGCCAGGCGTTCGCTCTCGGAAATGCGCTGATCGACGGCCTTGAAGCGTCTGAGGGCCCGAATTCGGCTCAGATCGAAGCGCGAGAGGTTGAGCATGGCGGTCGGAGACTCTATCCCGGACGAAATCCCTGAGCGAGCCTCCAACGGGCCCGGTGCGGCGATTTCACGTGCTCCGGACGAGGAAGGCCCGACACCGATTGGTGCGAGCGCGGTCATCCAACCGTTCGCCCCAGCCATTTTCCAACACGAAATCGTCAGGATAGCGGGGCCCCGATGTAAGTCGCATTACGAAGCGCGCGTGCGCGTGGCCGCTCGCGAGGGCTTCTCGCTCGGCGAACTCGCGCGGGTCCCGCGGCGGGCTGCTCGTGTCCTGGCTCCGAAGCTCGCAGGCAGCAGGGCGCTAGTGCAGCCGAACCTCTTCGCCGATCTTGTGGACCTTCATGACGTTCGTGCTGCGCGCCACGCCCGGCGGCACACCGGCGACGAAGATGACCTCCTCGCCGTACTGGGCCAGCTCGCGCACGACGAGCATCTCGGAGGCCATGTAGATCATGTCCTCGAGGCTCGGCTCGCGTTGGAAGAGGATCGGGCGCGCGCCCGAGAGGACCGCCATCTGGTTGACCGTCGTTCGCAGCGGGGAGAGGGCCACGATCTCGGCGCGGGGCTTGTAGCGGGTCAGGAGCCGGATCGTGCGGCCCGTCTCCGTGAAGCAGACGATCTTGGTGATGTCGAGCACGTCGGCCGCTTGCACGGCGGCCATGCAGAGCGCGTTGGCCGTGTCCGGTTCGGCTTCGCGCCAGGAGGCGCGGGGCATGTCGCGGTAGCGCGAGCTGCTCTCGACGGCGCGCGCGATGCGGCGCATGGTCGCGACGGCCTCGACGGGGTACTCCCCCACCGCCGTCTCGGCGCTGAGCATCACGGCGTCGCTGCCGTCGAGGATCGCGTTGGCGACGTCGGCGACCTCGGCGCGCGTCGGGCGCGAGGACTCGATCATCGACTCGAGCATCTCGGTCGCCGTGATCGAGAACTTGCCGGTGCGCAGCGCGGCCGCAATCAGCCGCTTCTGGGTCATCGGGACCTGCTCGAGGTCCAGCTCGACGCCGAGGTCGCCCCGGGCCACCATGATGCCGTCGGAGGCTTCGATGATGCCGTCCAGGTTCTCGAGCGCGCGTCGGCGCTCGATCTTGGAGACGAGCCTCGGGATCGGCGCGAGCTCACGGATCTCCTGGAGTTCCTCCGCCTCGCCCACGAACGAGATCCCGAGGAGGTCGACGCCGACCTCGTTGCAGAACTCGATGTGTTCGCGGTCCGCGTCGGTCGGGAGGCTGTAGACGATGTCCGAGTCCGGAAGGTGGACGCCCTTGCGGTCCGCGACGTCGCCCGCGCGAATCACGCGACCGAGAACGCTGTCGGAGTCGACGCTGACCGCCTCCAGCTCGACCTGACCGTCGGCGAGGAGCATCCGGTGACCCGGGTGAACCCGGTTCAGGAAGCCCCCGAAGTCGAAGTTCACCTCCCCCGGCTCGGAGGTCCCGCCGCCCTCGCGAACCCGCACCGTTTCGCCCTCGTGGAGCGTTCGTTGCCCGTCCTCGAAGCGCCCGAGCCGCATCTTCGGCCCCTGGAGGTCGGCGAGGATGCCGATGGCCGTCATGCGGGCGCGGGCCTCGCGCCGGATGGTCTCGATCCGGCGGCGGTGTTCGTCGAGGGTGCCGTGGCTGAAGTTGAGCCGAGCCACGCCCATGCCGGCGTCGATGAGCTCCCCAATGCGGTCCTCCGACGCGGGGCCGATCGTCGCGACGATCTTCGTCTGGTCGAAGCTGTGGAAGCCCGGTTGGCGGGGAGTCTGAGTCATGGACGAAGCGCGCGTCGGCAGTCGGGTCGGAGATCGTTCGGGGAGCGCGGCACGTGACCTGGGGAAGGTCGAAAAACCGCCGAGATCACGGGAGAATCCGCGTACGGAACCCCGTTCGGGGGCATCCGTGGTATCCATGGAGAAGAGCGCTTCCCCCGCACCCCCAGCCACAATTCGAATTCGTAGCTATGGCTTCCCTGCCCAACACGGAAAGCGGCCGGGTTCCAGTGATCACGACCTTCGTCGTGCTCGCCGTTGCCGCCGCCCTGCTGATCTTCTCTCTGCTTCCCTGATCGAGTTCCCTGATCGAGGCGAACTGCGACAGAGGTGACGTTGAGAACAGCGGACGCTGAGAGAGGCGATCCGGATCCGGCGTGGACCTCGGGCCGGGAGGGCTCGCTCGGACCAGACTCTACGCGATGAACCACGCGTGGCGAGTCACCGCTTGGAGAGAGCTTGGGGGCCAAGCCCTCCCCGGGGCGTTCAGACGCCGATGAGCGTTGGGATCTCCTGGTAGGCCGGGAAGCGATCCAGGCTCAGCTTCGAGAACACGACGTTGCCGTCGATGGCCACTTCGAAGCAGCCGCCGGTGCCGCGCACCAGCTCCACCTCGGCGCCGGGAAACGCCTCCTGCAGTTCAGCGGCCAGACCGGTCGCTTGGGGCAGGTAGTTTCACATTCCGCAGTACTCGATACGGGCGTTCATTTTCGCTCTCCGGGGTTGGGGGGTGACGCTGGATCGGGCCCCGAACGTGCACTTTGCGCGCTCTCGCACGGCCGTCACAGGCGTTCTTTCACAAATTCGGAATCCAGGGGAGGCCTCGGTCACGTCCAAGTCCCATGCGGTTAGCTCCGCGCGGTGGCGCCCCTTGGATGCGGGCGCCCCGGCATCGACCCCGCCTGCGTTCGGCGAGGTCGGTCACGGCCCTCTCTGATCCCCATTGAGCCTGAAAACATGTTGAAGCTGCAACCCCTGAGCCGTCTCGGCTTGGCCCTAGCGCTGCTCTCGCCGACTCTTTTCGCCCAGTCCACGGGCGAGGACTCGATCTCCGTTCCCTTCCAGGTCGCCAACGCCCTGTCCTCGTGGCAAGGCGAGTACGGCGCGAGCTGGCACGTCGCTACGGACGAGCAGACCGGATACGCCCAGATGCTCTACGGAGGCTCGGCCCCCCCCGCCTTCGAGCCGCAGAGCGACAAGGACTTCGCGGCGCTCGCGCGCCTCGCGATCGAGCAGAGCGCCGACCTGCACGGCATCGAAGCCGCGACGCTCATCGAGCAGCGCGTCCTGCACCTGCCCCTCGGCCTGATCGACTCGACCGACAAGATGACCGTGCGCTTCACCCAGGAGGTGAACGGCGTCCCGGTCCTCGGCGCCTACGTCAACGCCCTCTTCGACATGGGCGGCAACCTGCTCTCCGTGCAGACCACGGCCATGCCCGGCGTCGCCGGAACCCAGACCGCCGCGGTCGTCGGCGCCGATGCCGCCGCCAAGCAAGCGCTGGAGGCCTTCGAGAAGGAGACCGGCCTGCCCGGAATCCTCACCTCGATCCCGGTCAAGGCCATCGGCCAGCTCGACCTCGGTCAGGACCAGCGCGAGGCCGTCCTCGTCTGGCAGATGGACGTCGAGTGGAGCGCTGACGGCGCCGTCCCCGAGGGCTACAGCTACTGGGTCGACGCCCGCAACGGCGGCGTCCTGCGCAGTGAGACGACGGTCCACCACTTCGACGTCGGTGGCACGCTCTCGACCATGGCGAGCCCGGGCATCCTCCCCGATCAGGGGAACAACCCCGAAGCACCGGCCCCGATGAACCGCGCGCGCGTCTCGGGCAGCGGCGGCGCTGGCACGGTCTTCACCGACCAGAACGGCAACTTCAACTTCCCCGGCGTCACCGGCCCGATCAACATCACGGTCGAGTACTTCGGCGACTGGGCCGACGTTCGCAACGACGTCGGCGCCGACCACTCGGAGGTCTTCAGCAACGTCAGCGGCACGGGCAACGCGCTGACGATGAACTCCGCAACGCAGACCCTGGTCACCTCGCAGTCCAACTGCTTCGAGGGCATCGGCCTCCTGCGCGACTGGATCCGCTCGGTGAACCCGTCCGACAGCACGGCGGACTTCCGCGCGACCTCGAACGCGAACATCAGCAGCAGCTGCAACGCGTTCTTCAACGGCAACTCGGTCAACTTCTACCAGTCCGGCGGTGGCTGCAACGCCACGTCCTACTCGACCGTGATCGCGCACGAGATGGGCCACTGGTTCAACGTGCTGTACGGAACCGGCAACGGCTCGGACGGCATGGGCGAGGGCAACGCCGACGTGTTCGGCATGTACCTCTACAACACGAACCGCCTCGGCGCCGACTTCCAAGGCCAGGGCAGCGGCCAGCTGCGCAACGGCAACAACAACCTCCAGTTCTGTGGGGACAGCAACCCCGGCTGCTACGGGGCGGTGCACACCGATGGCCAGGTCTGGATGGGCGCTGCCTGGAAGGTCTACCGCGAGCTCGAGAACGCCTTCGGCGCCTCGTCCGCGGACATGATCTCCGACGCGCTCTTCCTCGGCTGGATGAACGGCTTCAACCAGACCGGCATTCGCTCGATCATCGAGATCCAGTGGCTGACCCTGGACGACGACAACGGCAACATCGACGACGGTACGCCGCACTATCCGCAGATCGACACGGGCTTCCTCATCCAGGGCTTCCCGGGCTACGACCTCCCCGTCATCGACATCACCAACGTCACTGCGCTGGGCGACCAGACCAGTGAGCAAGGCCCGTACGTGGTCAACGCCGACGTCAGCTCGCTCATCGGCGCGACGATCACCGGCATGGACCTCTTCTACAGCGTCAACGACGGCAGCTACTCGAGCCTCGCGATGACGAGCACGGGCGGCAACGGCTGGACCGTCGGCATCCCCGGCCAGGTCTCGCCCGCGATCGTTCGCTACTACGTCCAGGCCACCGACACGAACCTGAACGTCGACGAGTTCCCCGAAGAGGCACCCGCGACCAGTTTGAAATTCGTGGTCGGCACGCAGATCGTCCGCTACTTCCAGGACTTCGAGGCTGGCGAAGGCGGCTGGACCCACGGCACCTTCGGCGACACGTCGAACGACCAGGACGACTGGCAGTACGGCATCCCCGGCGGCGAGTCGGGTGATCCCTCGGTTGCGGGCAGTGGCTTCCGCTGCTGGGGCAACGACCTCGCGATCGGTAACTTCAACGGTGCCTACCAGAGCGACGTCCACAACTTCCTGCGTTCGCCGAGCATCGACTGCTCGGCCTCGACCAGCACCTTCCTGCGCTTCAAGCGCTGGCTCACGGTGCAGCGCGCCCCGTCCGACAGGGCTCGCATCAGCGTCAACGGCCAGATCGTGTGGGTCAACCCCAGCAGCGCGAACCTGATCGACGAGAACTGGACCGAGGTCGAGTACGACATCTCGAGCCTCGCCGACGGCAACCCCGCGGTCGAGATCGAGTTCTCGCTGCTGACGAACGGAAGCCAGAACTTCGGCGGCTGGACCGTCGACGACGTCGAGATCGTCTCCATCGAGCCGACCTCCGGCGCGTGCGTCCCGGCCATCAACTACGGCCTCGGCAAGCTGAACTCGGTCGGCGGCCAGGCCTTCCTGACCGCGGTCGGTCCGCCCAGCGAGGCGATCGGCACCTTCCCCGTCGACATCAACGCCGCGGTGCCGAACACCTTCGGCATCATGATCTCGGCCGCGACGTCGGACAGCGCGCCGTTCCTCGGTGGCACGCGCCTGGTCGGAGTTCCGTTCCAGCGTGAGGTGGTCTTCCAGACCGACGGCTTCGGCTACGGTAGCGCTCTGCTGACCGTCCCCGTGGACTCCTCGGGCGCGGATCGCTTCTACCAGGCCTGGTACCGCGACGTGAACGCCGTCGACGGAACGGGCGCGGGCCTGAGCGACGGCCTGCAGGTCCGCTTCTGCGACTGAGGGACGGGGCTCCGGCCCCACCC
>CAYGST010000111.1:0-11125 GCA_964352415.1 uncultured Planctomycetaceae bacterium
CGTCTGCGTCGGGGACGCTGGCCCACAGGAACGCCGCGTGCCGCGTCGCGAGCTCGTGCGCCGTGAGCCGTCGCGGTTCGCCGCTGGGCTCGGGCTCGACGCGGAACAGGAAGCGCGGCGACCCGAGCAGCCCGACGAGGGCCGCGCGCAGGCGATCCCGCTCGCTGGAGCCCTTGGCAGCCAGCTTGACGAGCTCGTCCAGTCGACCCCCATCGACGGGGCCGCGCCAGACCACCGGGGCCAGCGCTTCGAGAACGTCGCGGGCCTTCCACGGCTCGTCCTCCGGCAGCCAACGGCTCTCGAAGGGCGTGCGCGGATCGACGCCGAGCGGACCGACGAGTTCGATCCAGGCGACGTAGAGGTTGCGATCACGCTGGTCGGGATCGGGGTGCTCCTCGTCGTAGTAGTCGTTGACGAACGCCGCGCTGAGGACGCGCTGACCGGCGCGCAGGCGAACGCGGGCCTCGTGAGCCTCGGGCGACCGCACCGGGGCCAGGACGTCGAAGCGCTCCAGCGTCTCGCGGTCGACGCCGACGGCGAGTCGCGCGGGGTCCGGGCCGGCCTGCTGCGCAGAGGCCCCGATGCGAACGAGGTACTCGCCTCCGCGCGGTACGTCGAACGTCGCGGTCACCTCTCCGTTCGAGTAGAGATTGACGCTCTGCGCCCACTCCGCGAACGCGTTGTCCTCCCCGAGCGTCAGCTCCGGCGCCGCGACGCGGCGTGCTTCGCCGGTGGAAACAGCCACGCGCGGCAGCGCTTCGGACGCCACGGACTCGGCCAGGTCGAAGCACTTCTCGAAGAGAATCGGAGAGGTCGTCAGCGCGTCACCGATCACGTCGAAGCCGTGACTCACGCCGTCGGCGGGGAGGACGTCCTCGGTGGCCGCCTCGACCCCGAACAGGTCCTGCAGGGCGTGGCGCAGCTCGAAGCGATTCAGGCGCCGCAGCGTCGTGCGACCCGTGACGGGGTCGGCGTCCGCCGGGGGCGACGGGCCGAAGCTGGCCTCGATCCAGTTCGTCACCGCGGCGAGCTCGGACTCCGTCGGCCGGTCGCGAACCAGGGCGGGGGGCATCTCACCGGCGGCGAGCTGAGCCGCGACGGCGCGCCAGACCCCCGGATCCGCGAGGGCCTCGGCCCGGGTCCGGAAGCGCTCCAGATCGAGGTCTCCGGCGGGATCCTCGGTCTCGTGGCAGGTCGTGCAGCGCTGCTCGAGCACGGGACGGACCTGCTCGAGGAAGTCGTCGACCTCTTCGTTGGCGCTCCACGAGAGGGGCAGGAGACCGAGCAGGGGGAGGAGCAGCGCCACGGGACCAGCCTAGCAGGCCCTCGGGGGGCCTGCTCTCGGTCGAAATGCGCTTCACCGTGGAGGACCGCGCAACGACCCGGCTGGGGGCTCGCCCACCGGCGCGCGCCCATCGCGCACAAGCCCCTGCCGCGTCCGGGGCTAGGGTCTCCGCTGGGAACTGCGCGGGCTCTGGGTCGGCGCTCTCCACGCCGCCGCGGACCCGATCGGAGACCGCGCAGAGGCATTCGTTTCGCGTGATATGTAAGGTCTGACGCCGAATTGAGTTCGCCAGGGCCCTCCGTGACGTTGCGCCCACCGGAGACCGTTCCTCAGTAGGCCTCCGTCTCCATTCCCCCCCTGGCGACCCGCCGCCCCCGCTCCCTCGAACTTCCCGCTCGGGGCCGGGGGTCGGCGCGGAAGCCGCACCCGGATCCTCACCATGACCTCTCCCATGTTCCAGTGCCTCTTGCTGCGGCGCCTCGTGCTGCCTGGCGTCCTCGCGGGCTGTGCGGGGCTCGCCCCGGCGCTCGCCGCCCAGGGCGCGGACCCCCTCGAGCCCGTGGGGAGCCTCGAACTGACGGCCCCGTCCAGCGGCACCTACATCGTTCGCGGAACGCTGCCGGTCCCGCGCGGCGTCGCCCAGCCCGACCGCCCGGTCGCGCTGGCTCTGCGCTCCCCCGATGGCCAGATCCTGCGGACCCAGATCGAAGTCGTCTCGCGTTACCCGGACCCGGCGGATGGCGCCGATGTCATCGAGTTGATCGCGCGCGACGAGCTCCCCGCCGGCCACGTGGCCGGCGACCGGCTGCGCTACGAGGTCGTCCCCATCGAACGCCCCGGCGGCGCCTTCGAGGCGCACGAGAGCGTGGTGGACCTCATGCGCAACCCCGAGTCCATCGTGCTGCGGACCAGGGACGCCTTCGGACACGAGTACACCGCGGACCTGCTCCGTGACCTGCGCGACACGACGCCGGATCTGCGTCGTCTGCGCGGCGGGAGCCTCGTTCAACAGGTGCGCACGCACGAGACGCTGATGCCCGAGGTCGTGGTGGAGGGAGCGGAGGGAACGCTGCCGCACCACATGGGCGTGCACACCTACATGACCACCTGGGCCGAGGACGCGGTGGTCGCGCTCGATCTGCGGATGCACAACGGTCACGAGGGCCGGGACACGACGACCACCGCCGACGACCCGCTCGGCAAGCAGTACTTCGACGAGCTTCAGCTCGTTCTTCCGGTCGGCTGGCAGGTGCTCGAGGCCTTCAACACGCCGGCCTCCGAGGAGGAGCGCGTTCGACTCGACCGGCGCATCCTGCCCCTGGTCGCCGCCGAGCCCGGGGACAAGCTGCACGTCCTCCCGCGCCAGGCGCAGTTCCATCGCCGTCTGATCCTGTACCGCGACGGCGGTCGCCTGCAGGCGCAGGCGCGTCTGGAGGAGGCGGGACTCGCGTTCTGCCACGATGGCGTCAACGGCAAGGGTGAGCGCTTCTGGTCCTGGTGGAACCCGGAGACCTCGCGCTACTGGGCCCAGAACCTGCCCCTGCCGGACCTCTCCTACATCGAGACCAAGGGCGACGCCCGCTTCAGCGTGGCCGAGACCTTCGACGAGCTGTGGCAGGCGGTCCAGGCGGGCGAGCCCGGCCCGTGGCCCGTGCTGGCCACGCGTCTGGGTTGGGCGCACCCCTGGGGCTACCGCGACGGCGGCGCCATCGGGGGCGCGGAGATCTTCTACTTCGACGGTCTGCGCACCGCCTGGGGCGGATCGCACCTCGGGTACCGCACGTACCAGCTGACCCACCGCATGTACACCGAGCGCCACCCGACGGCGCTCTACCAGCAGAACGGCGATCCCTACCACCCGGAGAACTGGATCGAGGAGGGGCCCGACGGGCCCTACCTGCCCAACTGGATGTTCATGGTTCCCTGGGTGTTCCTCGGGGACCCCTGGGGCTTCAACGACTCTCCGTCGTTCCAGCGGGACGCCGTCGAGCTGGCCAAGCGTCAGCCCCGCTACGAGGAGGAGCTCCTGCGCTACGGCTGGATCGATGCCTCGCACCTGATCCGCTACACCCGCTCGGCCAAGACGCTCATCTGGCTCGGTAACGATGCGATCGCGCGGGACGACCTGCAGCTCCAGGCCGAGCTGTCGCGCGCCAGCTACGCCCACCTGCCCCAGGCAGCCAACGGCAACGCGATCACCACGGGGCTGGTCGCGGACCGCGAGCACGTGGACGAACTGCCGGGCGACGGCTTCGCCATCGACCGCGCCGAAGGCTGGATCATCGACACGGTCGCGAGCGCCTACGCCATCAGCGAGCCGCGCTGGCGCGACGACGCGTTGCCGTGGTGCGAGGATGTCGTTTCGCTGGTGCGCGACGGACAGTCGGACTGCCACGGTCTGATCATGTCGAAGCCGAAGCCCAGCCAGTTCGGCGGTCGCTACCGCGTCGTCCAGTCCATCTCGGAGTGCATCCTTCAGAACGGGCTCTGGGGCCTGCGCGAGAGCGTCTTCAAGGGAGCGGCGCCGGGACGCGCCGAAGTGCTCGACGAGGTGCTGCGCCGCTCGACGCTCGCGATGATCTCCGACCTCTACTGGAACGAGGAGGAGCACGCTCCGCACTTCTACAGCGCGATCGGGCCGTTCGACGAGGCCGAGCCGCCGTTCTGCAACTTCGTGCCGGTGGGGGGCTACCAGGGCCTCGACAACTGGCAGGTGTGGAACCTGTTCCAGTTCGGCTTCCGCCTGACCGCCGACGCGCGCTTCCTCGAGCGCGCCGCCGACCTCGCCGGGGGGGCCCTGACCCCGGAACAGATCGGGCAGGGCATGCACCCGGGCGAGCTCGAGACGCGCGCGGGGATGATCTCGTTCCTGCAGGCCGAGCTGGGCTTCTGATCGCTGCGCGAGCGGAGGGCCACGACGCCCGCCACGCAAGCGCGGGCGCCGAAGCGGCCCCGTGACCGTCACGAGGAGGCACTGGCCCGGGCCAGTGCCTCCTTGCGCATTCCTTGCCCGCTGGCTGAGTCCCCGCGATCTTCGTGGAGGTCTACAGTGGACACTCACGCCCCGTCCGCGACCTCGATCGCAGTGTTGAACCCTGAACCCTCGACGTCATGAAGCTCCTCCCGACCCTCGCCGCCACGCTCGCCCTGACGCTGCCCGCCGCGGCACAGCTGCCCTGCGGGGGCATCGCTGGCGTCACCGCCACCGCCACGCCGTCCGTGGCCATGCCCGGTGAGCCGATCGTCGTTCAGTTGACGAACAACACGAACCAGACGATCACGCTGCCGACGAGCTAAAAATTCTATATATAGCAGGACGCCATATAATTAAAAAAAAAATTCGTGCTCGGCCTGTTCTGCCTGACCGTGCTGACCCCGATCGCGCCGGGCCAGTCCAGCTTCCAGACCTGGGATCAGACCGATGGGGTCGGGAACTTCGTGCCCGTCGGCGACTACTCGATTCCGATCCAGTACTTCGACGGCAACTTCGTCTCGTACTCGTGCTGCCTGCCGGTGTCCATCCTGGACGATCCCGGGCTGCCCTTCTGCTTCGGAACCGGCTGCCCCTGCGGGAACGACGGGTCGGGCGCGGGCGGCTGCGCGAACTCGGCCGGCGGCGGAGCGGTGCTGACCGCGAGCGGCGACGCCGACGTCGCGCTGGACACCGTCGTGCTCTCCGCCAGCAACGCGCCAGCGGGCGTACCCGGGCTGTTCTTCAGCGGCCCGACCGCGCAGCAGGGCACGCTCTTCGGCGACGGGTTGCGCTGCGCGGGTGGTCAACTGACGCGTCTCGGCGTCGTGATCACGGACGCGGGTGGCGCCGCCTCCTCCCAGGGCAGCCTCTCGTCCCAGGAGGGTCTCAGCGGCGGCGAGTCGCGCAGCTACCAGTTCTGGTATCGGGACGTCAGCGGACCCTGCGGCATGGGCTTCAACCTCACGAACGGCTACGTCGTTCAGTGGTAGCCCCGGCTGCCCTCTCCACGAGCAGTCCATCTTGGTCGAAGCAGAAGACGGCTCGGTCGTAGTCGATTGTTTCGGTGCGCGCGTTGTAGAGCAGCAGAATGAGCCCGCTCGCTTCGGTGCGCTCCAGCCGGTAGTCGAAGGCGGAGCCGTCCTTCGACGTGAGGACTTGCCACGGAGGCCCCAACCGCTGCAGGGCGTCGCCGCGCGTCGTCGTCCCCACGGAGTCGTCGTCGGTCGAGCTCCGGGCCACGGGAACACCACGCTCCGCGGAGCCAGAGATGCATCCAGTACCGAGGGCCAGGAGAAGCGTGGTCGCGAGGGTGCGCATCTGCATGACGAGAGATGGGCAGTGACGAGGGTGGGGTGGCCACCGATGGTGCAGCGGGTTCCAACGCTGCGGGGTGGAGGCTAGCGTAGCGCACGCTGTGGGTCGGGCCACGGGCGTCCCCATCCCCACCTCGATCCCCGTCGAGGTGACACGCTCCGAGGGCGAGGGCAGCGCCCTCCATTCGCAAGCCTCCCCATCGACGAGATCGACCTGACCATGGGATCCAACCGCAAGGACCGCCGCGCTGCCGCGGCGCAGGGACGCCGGACAGGCGAGGCGACGCCGCCCGTCCCCGGCAGCGTCGCCGCACGCGAGTTCGAGCGCGCGCTCGGCCTGCGCGAGGCTGGGCTGCTGGAGCAAGCCGAAGGCTGCCTCGAGGCTGCGCTCTTCCGTGACCCGGACCAGCCGCGGATCTTGAACGAGCTGGGCCTCGTGCAGCGCCTGCGACACGAGCCGACCAAGGCCGCGCGCACGCTGCGGCGCGCTCTCAAGGCCGCTCCCCGCAGCGCCCAGATCGTCGCCAACCTCGCGGCCACGCTGCGCGACCTCGGCGATGAAGAAGAGGCGCTACGCGCGTTTCGCAAGGCCGTCGAGATGAAGCCTGACTTCCTGGCCGTGATGGGGGAGATCGGCGTGACGCTGCACTCGCTCGGGCGGGTCGACGAGGCTGTCGCCGCCTTCGAGCGCGCTCTGGAACAGGATCCCCGGCAGCCGCGGATTCTCGCCGACCTCGGACTCGCCCATCTGGAGGCTGGCGCGGCCGAACGCGCCTTCGAGGTCTCCGCACGCTGCCTCGAACTGCACCCGAGTTCGATCGTGGCCATGCTCGTTCGCGCGCACGCCGCGGACGAGATCGGTCAGAGCGACGTGGCCTCCGCGTTGCTCGACCTCGAGCGTCTGATCGTGGTTCGAGACGTGCCAGCCATCCCCGGCTTCGAGAGCCTCGACGCCTTCAACGCAGCGCTCCGCGACCACTGCCGCGAGCACCCGTCGCTCGAGCGCGAACCGAACCAGCGAACCACCCGCGGCGGGCTGCAAACCGGTGACATGAACGTGGAGCCGCGGGGTCCGATCGAGGACCTGGAGGCCCTGCTGCAGGCGGAGATCGTGGAGTACCTCGACGGTCTCGGCTCCGATCCACAGCACCCCTACCTCGCGCTGCGTCCGAGGGCGTTCCACCTGAACCTGTGGGCCACGCTGCTCGACGCGGCTGGCCACCAGGCGCCGCACGTGCATCCGGCGGCATGGGTCAGCGCGGTGTACTACGTGCAGGTCCCCGGAGAGGTGCGTGAGGACGACCCTGAGGCCGCCGGCTGGATCGAGTTCGGCCGAGCGCCGGAGCGCCTCGGCCTGGAGGCCGCTCCGCGCACGCGGCGGCTGTGCCCTGCCGAAGGCCGCCTCGTGCTCTTTCCCTCGTACCTCTATCACCGGACCGTGCCCTTCGAAAGTGACGTCCAGCGCATCAGCATCGCGATGGACGCCCTGCCGCTTGCGTAGAGCACAGGATCGGGTGGCGGTGAGCCGAGGCTCGATCACCGTAGATGGCAGCCGAGACCTACGCGCCCTTGGGGCACCGCTGCCCGACCGCTAGGCTAGCCATCTGCGCACCGCGCTTGACGGATGCGTGAACTCCGCAACCCATGAACCGAATCGACTCCATGACTCGCAGCACCGCCCTCACCGGATTGGCGCTCTGCCTCACCGCCGGTAGCGCGCTGGCCTTCGCCAACGAGACCGAGACCGTGAAGGCAGGCTCTTCGCAGTCCAGCAAGCCCAACATCCTCGTCGTCTGGGGCGACGACATCGGCCAGTCGAACATCAGCGCCTACACGATGGGTGTCATGGGCTACCGCACGCCCAACATCGACCGCATCGCGAAGGAGGGCATCATCTTCACCGACTACTACGGTGAGCAGTCCTGCACCGCGGGGCGCTCGTCCTTCATCATGGGCCAGAGCGTGTTCCGCACGGGGCTCTCCAAGGTCGGCCTGCCCGGCGCGAAGGAGGGCATGATGGTCGAGGACCTCACCATCGCGACGGCGCTGAAGGACCAGGGCTACGCCACGGGCCAGTTCGGCAAGAACCCCCTCGGTGACCGCGAGCAGCACCTGCCGACCAACCACGGCTTCGACGAGTTCTTCGGCAACCTCTACCACCTGAACGCGGAGGAGGAGCCGGAGAACGCGGACTACCCGAAGGACCCGGCCTTCCGCGAGAAGTACGGGCCGCGCGGCGTGATCAAGTCCTTCGCGGACGGCCGCATCATGGACACCGGTCCGCTGACGAAGAAGCGCATGGAGACGGTCGACGACGAGACGTCGGCCCTCGCGCTCGACTTCATCGAGCGCCAGCACGCCGCGGGCAAGCCGTGGTTCTGCTGGTGGAACGGCACCCGCATGCACTTCCGCACCCACGTCAAGCCGGAGCTGCGCGGTATCTCGGGGCAGAACGAGTACTCCGACGGCATGGTCGAGCACGACATGCACATCGGTCTGTTCCTCGACAAGCTCGACGAGCTCGGCATCGCCGACAACACGCTGGTCTTCTATTCCACGGACAACGGCCCGCACATGAACTCCTGGCCCGACGCGGCCATGACGCCGTTCCGCGGCGAGAAGAACACGAACTGGGAGGGCGGCTGGCGCGTCCCGGCGATGGTGCGCTGGCCCGGCAAGATCGAGCCCGGCACGGTCACCAACGAGATCGTGCACCACATGGACTGGCTGCCGACCTTCGCTGCGATCGCCGGAAAGGCGGACCTGAAGGACGACCTGCTCGACGGCTACCGCTCCAGCGCGCTCGGCCGCGAGTACAAGCTGCACCTCGACGGCTACGACATCCAGCCGCTCCTGACCGGGAAGACCGACAAGAGCGGCCGCGACGAGATCTTCTACTTCTCGGACGACGGCGACCTGACGGCGCTGCGCTACCGCGACTGGAAGATGATCTTCCTCGAGCAGCGCGCGGTGGGCACCCTGCGCGTCTGGGCGGAGCCCTTCACCCCGCTGCGCGTGCCGCTGATCTTCCACCTGCGCCGTGACCCGTACGAGCGTGCGCAGATCACGTCGAACACCTACTACGACTGGCTGCTCGACCGCGCCTACCTGCTGGTGCCCGCGCAGGCCTACGTCGCGAACTTCCTGGCCACCTTCCAGGCGTTCCCGCCGCGCCAGAAGGCGGCGAGCTTCTCGCTGGAGAAGGTCATGGAGACCATGCTGAAGAGCGGTGGCTCCAAGTAGCCGATCGCGCGTGCGACAGGGACCCGGGGCGGCCTTGTTGGCCGCCCCGGGTTCGTCCCGGCCGAGGGTGTGCGAGCCCCGCTGACGAGCCGGCTTGACAGGCTGTAAAGGCGCCTCCCATACTCGCCCCGATGAGCCAGCGGCACCTCGAGAATCGCCTGCGGACCCTGCGCGAGGCGAGCGGCCTCTCCCAGGGAGCCCTGGCGGAGCGCGTGGGGATCTCGCGCCAGTCCCTGGTCGCCATCGAAGCGGGCCGCCAGACCCCGGGAACCCCAGTGAGCCTGCGCCTGGCCGAGGAGCTGGGCGTTCCCGTCGAGCAGGTCTTCCAGCTCGTCGAAGCGGGCCTCGAGGCTCGGATCGTGCTCCCGACCGGCGCCTCTGCGGCGTCCGGCGCCCGGCGCTTCCACCTCGGCCACGTGGCCGGTCACTGGGTCGCGCATCCCCTGGACCCGCGCGCCACGCAGGGCGCGGACGCGCTGGCCCTGGAGCGCGACGGCGCGCCCGCGCGCGTCCAGCCGCTGCACCCCATGGACGCGCTCCGTGACCAGGCGCTCGTCGCGGGCTGCGCGCCCCTGCTCGGCGTCCTCGACGATCGTCAGCGACGGTCGGGGCGCTCGGCCGGGTTGCGCTGGATTGGCGCGAGCAGCGGACGGGCCATCGAACTCCTGGCCGAGGGTGCCGTGCACGTCGCCGGGCTGCACCTCGCCGCCGCCGATGCCCCCGAGCGCAACGCGGCGCACGTCCGCGCGCGCATGCCGGGCCGAGCGCTGCACCTCGTGCACCTGACGCGCTGGCGCCAGGGCCTGCTCGTCGCGAAGGGCAATCCGCGCGGGATCTCCGGCGTGGGGGACCTGCTGCGTCCCGACGTGCACTGCGCACGGCGCAGCGCCGACGCGGGCGCGACTCAGCTACTGGAGCGTGAACTCGCGTCGATCGGCGCCGACCTCACCGAGCTCGCGCCGGGGACGCGCGCCCGCAGCCACGCGGACGTGGCGCGCCTGGTGCAGAGCGGCGCCGTCGACACCGGCGTCGCGATCGAGGCGGCCGCCCTCGCGGACGACCTCGAGTTCCTGCCGCTGGCCGAGGAGCGCTTCGACCTCGTCGTGCCGACGGAGCACCTGCAGCATCCGGGCGTCGCGCGCCTGTTCGACGCGTTGAACGAGTCCGCGTTCCGCGCGGAGGTCGCGTGCGTCCCCGGCTACGACCTCTCTGGGCTCGGATGGAGCGAGAGCATTCCACTCGATGCGCCCTGAGGCTCCCGTGAGGCTCCGCGCGCGCACTCCGCGAGCGCGGCGCACGCCCGATCGAGCGAGTCTCGCGAAGGTCGCGCTCGCTGGCGCACTGGTCTGTCTGGCGAGCTGCGGGGGTTCCGTGGAGGCGCGGCCCACGGCGCTGCACGTCTACGCGGCCTCGTCCCTGACCGAGGCCTTCCAGGACCTGGAGGCGCCGTTCGAAGCGGCGCATTCCGGCGTGGACCTGCGCCTGTCGTTCGCCGGCAGCCAGGTCCTGCGCGTGCAGATCGAACAGGGCGCGCCCGCGCAGGTCTTCGCCTCCGCCAACGCGCACCACGCCGAGGCCCTGGTAGCCGCCGGCCTGGCGGACGAGCCGCAACGGTTCGCGGCGGGGGAGATCGTGCTGATCGTCCCTCTCGAGAACCCAGGGAAGCTCGAGCAGCTCGAGGACCTTCAGAACGCGCAGCGGCTGGTGCTCGCCACGGAGGGAGTCCCGGCGGGGCGCTACGCGGACGAGCTCCTGTCGCGCGCCGCCGCGACCTACGGCGCAGACTTCGCCGCGCGCGTCCAGGCCGCGATCGTCTCGCGCGAGCCCAACGTGCGCCTCGTACGCACCAAGGTCGAGCTCGGCGCGGCCGACGCCGCGCTGGTCTACCGCACGGACGCGCTGGCCAGCGCGCGCGTTCGCGTCATCGACGCGCCCGCCGCCCTGCGGCGCGCCGCCCCGTACGTCGTCGCGCTCGTCGGCGAGGGGCGATCCTCGCCCGCCGCCCGGGCCTTCGTGGAGTACCTGCAGGGTCCGCAGGGACGCGACGCGCTCGAGGCCCGTGGCTTCGAGGCGCTGCCATGAGTCGCGCGCTCACCTGGCTGCCCGCCGCCGCGCTGCTCGGGCTCCTGCTCGTGCCGCTGCTCGCGCTGGCGACCTCCGTGACGCCCGCGGAGTTCGCTTCGGCGGCGCGCTCGCCGGAGTTCGCGGCTGCGCTCGGGGTCAGCCTTCGAACGAGCGCGGTAAGCTTGGCTGTCATCGTCCTCGGCGGCACGCCGCTCGCCTGGCTCCTCGCGGCGGGCCGCCGAGGAC
>CAYGST010000112.1:0-11083 GCA_964352415.1 uncultured Planctomycetaceae bacterium
CCCTTGCCTGCGATGACCTCGATGGTGGCTTCGTCACGGAACATGGCGGAATGCAGAAGTGGCGGAAGGGTCTCCCCCTCCGCCACCCCATTGTGCTCGGTGCGCGCCGGGGCGCGCGGCGCGCGCTAGGCGTCGATGTGAACGCGGCGCCCTTCTTGGAAGCGCACCACGCCGGCCTTCAGCGCGAACAAGGTGTAGTCCTTGCCGCAGCCGACGTTTTGGCCGGGCTTGTAACGCGTGCCGCACTGGCGAACGAGGATCGTACCTGCAGTGACGGCCTGGCCGCCGAAGCGCTTGACGCCCCGGAACTGCGGGTTGGAGTCGCGACCGTTGCGGGTAGAACCCTGTCCTTTCTTGTGTGCCATGGCTGTGCTCTGCTCGCGGTCTACGCGTTGATGGAGGAGATCCGCACGCGCGTGTAGCGCTGGCGGTGGCCGCGCTTGACGCGGACGTTCTTGCGGCGCTTGAAGCGGAACGCGATGAGCTTCTCACCCTTCGCTTCGCCGAGGATCTCACCGGTGACCGAAGCCCCGGAGACCGTCGGCTTGCCGACCTGGACCGCACCTTCGTTGCCCACGAGGAGCACCTGGTCGAAGGTGATCGAAGCGCCCGGCTGGGCGTCCGACTTGAGATCGCAAAGGATGATGTCCCCTTCGCGGACGGTGGTCTGGCGGTCGAGATCGTTGATGACTGCGTACATGGCTCGGTCTGTCCAGTGAGAAGGCGCAGAAGGCACCCTGGGCCGGAACAAGGGCGAAGAGTCTAGCCGGGCGGGCGACCTGCGCAAAGGTCGCCCGCCCGGAAAATGGATCTGCGGAGCCCCGGCCAGGGCCCCGCGGTGGGATCAGCGCTTGCGGCGCCCCCCGGGACGGACCTCGCGGCCATCGGCTCGCAGGTAGCGCAGGACGCTGTCCTCGAGCTGATCCGCGACCGGGACCAGCTCCAGGGTGCGGCCAGAGCGCTCTTCGAGGTCCTTCAGCTCCGGACCCCGCGCTCGCTTCAGGTAGTCGACCGTCTCGGGGTGAGCCCGGACCTCGACCGTCGTGAAGCCCTTGAGGGAGAGGGCCGAGCCGAGCCGCCGGACGATTGCCGCAGCACGCGAGGAATCAGTGCGGACACGACCGGCGCCGCGGCAGGCCGGGCAGGGCCGGAAGAGCTTCTTGCTCATGCCGGGCCCGAGGCGCTGACGGGTCATCTCGAGCAGCCCGAACTGGGAGATCCGGCCGACCTTCGAGCGAGCGCGGTCCTCCGCGAAGCAGCCGCGGAACGCCGTCTCGACTGCACGCCGGTTGGAGCTCTTCATCATGTCGATGAAGTCCACGACGATGATGCCGCCGAGGTCGCGCAGGCGGATCTGGCGGGCGATCTCCGGCACGGCCTCCATGTTCGTCTTGTGCGCGATCTCCTCGAAGTCGTGACTCGACGTCCGCGTCTTGCCCGAGTTGACGTCGATGGCGACGAGCGCCTCGGCCTGGTCGAATACGATCGAGCCGCCGGACGGCAGCTCGATGCGCCGCGTGAAGATCTTCTCGAAGTCCTGCTCCACCCCCATCTCGTGGAACAGCGGACGCTTGCCGTCGTGCTCCTTGATGCGGTCGGCCTGCTCTGGCATGAGCAACTGCGCGAACTCGCGGATGTTCTTCAGGGCCTCGGGCTCGTCGACGACGATCGCCTCCGTCTCCGGGCCGAACAGGTCGCGCACGGTGCGGATCGCGACGTCCGACTCCTGGTAGAGCGCGGTCGGCCCGCGGCCGCCATCGAGGCGCTTCTCAAGTCGATTCCAGGCGCCGAGCAGGTAGTCGAGGTCGCGCTTGATCTCGGCCTTGGTGTGCCCCATCGACGCGGTGCGCGCGATGATGCCCATGCCGTCGGGGACGTCTGCGGCGTCGAGGATCTTCTTCAAGCGCTTGCGCTCCTTGGCGTCCTCGATCTTGCGGCTAACGCCTCGATGCGAGATCGAGGGCATCAGGACCAGGTAGCGGCCGGGGATCGACAGGTAGGTGGTGAGCGTCGGCCCCTTGTCGCCGATGGCGTCCTTGGTGATCTGCACCACCACCTTCTGGCCGACCTTGAACAGCTCGCTGATCGGTCGGCGCGGGCGGGAGCGATAGCGGGGTTGACGCCCCTTCGCCTGACGGCCGCGCCCCTTGGCGCCCTTGCCGGCCTTGGCTCGGTTTCCGCCGCGGCGTGAGCCCTTCTCGCCGCCTTCGGACTCCTCCTCGTCACCCTCATCGTCGTCCTCGTCGTCGCCGAGTTCGGCGCTCACCGACGGCTGGCTCATGCTCGCGTCCCAGTCCTCCGGATCGATGCTCGTCGTCAGGATCTGACTCAGCGGCATGTCACCCTCGCCGTAGGTCGGCAGGACGTCAGAGGTGTGCAGGAATCCATTCCGGCCACGGCCGAAGTCGACGAACGCCGCGCCGATCGACGCTTCGATGTTCACGATGCGCCCGCGGTAGATGTCGTTGACCAGGGACTGATCCCTGTCGACGGTCATCTGGAAGTCGAGGATCATCCCATCGCGCACGACGGCGACGCGGGTCTCCTCGGCGTCGATGGCGTTGACGAGGATCTGGCGGTCCGGCACGACCTCCTTGGGCTTGCGCACGCGCTTCTCGACGACTTCCTCGTCGTCGTAGCTGCCGGAGGAGCGCTTGCCGCGGCTGCGCTTCTTCTTGCGTCCTCGCCCCGAGGTCTCTCCGTCGTCGTCGCCGCTGATCAGTTCGGCCTCGTCCGGGAGCTCCGGGAGCTCGGGGAGGTCGTCCTCTTCGCCCGGGATCACCTCGAATACGGCCGCGCGCGGCGCTTCGTCGCGGGTCGAGGTCTTCTTACGCTTGCGTCCACCGCGGCTACCGCGGCGACGACGCTTGCGCTGGGCCTCGTCCTCGTCCTCGTCCTCGTCCTCGGTCGCCGCGCGGGGCGATTCGGCCGGCGCCCCGTCGTTCTCGTCCGCCTCCTCGCGGTCAGCCGAGGTCTTCTTCCGACGTCCGCGGCCGCCGCGGCTGCGCTTGCGGCGCGGCTTGGCGGTCTCACCGTCGTCATTGTCCTCGCCATCGACGTCGTCGCTGGCCTCCGCGGGCTCGGCCTGCGGCTCCTCCTCGTCGACGCCTCGGCGCCGACGGGTGGTCGTCTTGGCGCGGGTTCGCTTCGCGCGGCGGGGACGAGGCGTCTCCTCGTCCTCGCTGGCCTCGTCAGCGCTCTGTGCACTCTCGTCGCGGTCCCCGTCGGCGTCGTTCGTCTCGGAGTCCTCCCCGTCGTCGCGTCCGCGGCGACGGCGCCCTCCGCGGGAGCCGCGGCTGCGCTTGCGCCGGGCGGGACGGGCCTCCCCGTCGTCACCGTCGTCGGAGCCCGCTACCTCGGCAGCTCGCTCCTCCCCGCCGGTCTCGGCCGGGACCTCTTCCGCGGTGCGGGTGGATGCGCGTCGGCGACCGCCGCTTCGACGACGGGGCCCGCCATCGCCATCACCATCGCCGCCGTCGCGGTCGGCCCTGGGCGCGCGTCTGGGGCGAGCGGTTTCGCTGGCGGTCTCGCCGGCCGGGGCCTCCTCACTGGCCGACCGGCGCGGAGCGCGTCGCGAGCTGGAGGCAGCCTTCGGCTTGGCGTTGGAGGTGGAGTTGTCAGTCTTGGACCCGGAGGTCGACTCGGGGCCAAGGAAGGCCCCGAAGCCCGGAGCCTTGGAAGGCTCCGAGGTGTTCGATTCTGTCATGTCAGTGAGCAGCGCCCCGTTCGGGGCGGTTCTCCCTGCGCTCGATGGCGCCGCTGCGACTTGGGCGAGGCCCGGCTCTGCGGCGCAACAAGGCGCGCGGAGCGAGGCTCGGCTCGTGGCGAATCCGCGCCAGGCGATCCTGGAGCGGCTCCGGACAGGGCAGCGCATCCCGGAGAGGGTCGCGCGCGCTGGCTCGGCAGCGGGAAGTCCGTCGACCGAAGCCTCGGCTCCGGACGCAGGGATGATCTGGATTGGAAAGGCGGGAGAGCCCCGCGCGGAGCGGCCGGCGGCCGTCCTGTTCTTCGTGGCCTTCGGGCGCTCCGGCGGAGCGCCCTGGGGGTCAGCGTCGGGCCAGCGGCCCAAGCGCCCCGCTATCGTGCCTATCGACCGAGGCGAAGGAAACCCCAAGTGCGTTTTCCGGCCCGGAAGGGCCCCGAGCCGGCCCGCAACGAAGAGATCGGCCCCCCGAGCGCTCGAAGCGCTCGGGGGGCCGATCCGGACCTGCGTGGAGTCCTTCAGGCCTCTAGGCCTGGCGTGGGGCGTTGGAGCCCGATCGGGCGAGCCCCTGCAGCCGGGCCTACTGGCCCTGGGCGTCCTCGGACGGAACGTAGTCGTCTCGCAGCATCTCCAGCTCTTCCTTCATCTTCTCGCGACGACGACGGAGCTCGCTCTGGAGGATCGTCTCCTGGTCCTCGCGCGAATGCACGATCGTCGGAGTCAGGAAGACCATCAGGCTGCGCTTCTGGATGTTGTGCTCCTTGTAGCGGAACAGCTCACCGAGGAGCGGGATGCGCCAGAGGCCGGGGACGCGCGTCTCCGACTCGGTCTCGGAGTCGGTGGTCAGGCCACCGACGACGGCCGTCTGACCGGACTCGAGCATCATGTTCGTGACGATCGTCGAGGAGCGCGTACGCGGCAGCGCGATCGATCCCTCGAGGCCGGAGGCCCCGAGCGTGAACACGTCGAAGCCGGGCGGCGCGAGCACCGAGTTGCCGGTGCCGGAGAGGCTCGTCTCCTTCGGGATGACCTCCATCATGATGCGCTCGGTGCCCGGAATGATGTTCGGGCGGATGAGCAGCTGGAAGCCGACCTCGACGGGCGAGTTGTCTGCCTCTTCGACCGAGAGCTGCAGGCCACCGGCCTGTCCCTGCTCGGTACGAGCCTCGGCGTAGCGGATCGTCTCACCGACGAAGATCGTCGCGGGACGACCGTCGAGGGCGACGAGCTTCGGCGCCTGGATGACTTCGGACGAGCTGTCGCGCTGCAGGAGGCGCAGCGTGGCGACGACCTGCGTGAAGTCGAAGGAACCGTAGACGGTCTCCGGAACGAAGGTGGCGCCGGCGTTGAAGTTCGGGCCAGCCGTGGGGTCACTGGTGTACCAGGGACCGCTGCCGGTCTGGTTGGCGATGAGCAGGTCGTCCCAACCGCCCCCACCGGGGTTGAACGGGAACGTGATCGGGATCGAGCCGCCGCCCATGGTGACAACAGGACCCTGGTCGCCGTAGTCGACGCCGAGGTTCAAGAGGTCACCGTTGGTCGTCGTCACGAACTTGACGTCGCAGAAGACCTGCAAAGGCTCGACGTCGAGCGTGGTCAGGATCTGGCTGATCTGCTCGTGCGACTGCTGGGTGTCTCGAACGATGACCACGTTCTGGTCTTCGATGTAGTCGAGGACGCCGGCCGTCGAGAGTGCCTTGCTGAGGGCGCGTAGAACGGTGAAGTGTTCGAAGACGTCCTCGTCCGGGGTCTGGGCCTGGCCCATCACGAACTCGGATCTGATAACAGGCACGTAGTCGCCCTTCGGGCGGATGAAGCGCAGCTGGTAGCTCCGCGTCACGAGCTGGTCTTGGAGGAGCAGCGGATCGACGACCCGCAGGACGCCACCACGCTCTTCGACCACGGTGTAGCCCCGCGTCTTGGCGACCACCTCGAGCGCGTCACGCCACGGCACGCCGTTGAAGCTCACCGACAGATTGCGGACGACCTCCGGGGCGATGACGATGTTGGCGCCGCTGACCTTTCCAATGGTGGAGATGATCTCGCGGATGTCGCTGTCGGGGAACTGGAAGGTGACGACCGGCGGCTTGGTCACGAGCAACACGCCGTTGCGGCGCTCTTCGACGACGCAGCCAGCCTTCTCGGCGACGATGTCCAGCGCGATGCGCCAGTGCACGTCGGAGAGCTGAATGCTCCGGATGACCGAGGTCGAGATGACCTCCGTGTCCGTATCGATGATCTCGATGTTGGCGCCGGAACGATCGCGCAGGTACTGCACGACGACCTCGAGCGTCCGCTCGGCCAGGTTCAACGAGACCCGTGCCTCGCGGTTGGCGACCTGCGCCTGGGTGACGGCAGGCAGCACCGGGCTGAGGAGGGCGAGGGTGTACAGGAGGAATCTTCTCATCTGTCTAGCTAGGGTCCACGCAGGAGGTTCGGGGCGGTCTCGGGCTTAGAAGCGCCGAGCGAGGACGACGCCCCGATAGATGAATTCGATCTCGTTGGTGCGAATCTCGTTGATCAGTAGCTCGTTGCCGAGCATGTCGCCCACTTCGAGCGACTGTCCGTTGATGAGGGCCGCGGCAGGCGCCCCTTCCATGATCGCGACGCCGTGCACTGCGAGGTCGATCTGCTCGAACTCACGCACGATGCGGGCGACCTGAGCCTTGTGGCGCAGCTTCTCGACGAAGGGCTTGCGCAGCGGGTCGGCCTCGATGAAGTCCAGCTGGTCGGAGACGACGCGGTAGGCGTCGAGCGCCAGCTCATACTCTTCGAGGTCGAAGTGCCGGTTCATGGCCTCGAGGACCTCACGCAGCTTCTCGACCGAGGGGCCCGAGGGGCCCGAGGTGTGGTTCAGCCCTTTGCGGAGCGAAGCCAGCGCATCGGTGACCTCGAGCTGCATGCGGCGCTGCGAGGGCAGGTAGGTGATCGCGCCTTCCGACTCGATGCGACGCACGTCCTCGTCGAGGCGTCCGAGCGCTTCTTCGAGGTCGGAGCGCGCCATCATCTCCTCGATGACGTTCCCGGAGGTCTTGACCGACTGGAAGATCCGCTGGACCTCCTCCATCTGGTCGACGAGCCCCTGGACGATCTCCATCTGCTCGGGCACGGAGAGGACGCTGCCGCCCTCGACCGGGACCCGCGGGTCCACGAAGGGGTCGCGGCGACCACGGGTGCCGCGGTAGGCGTAGTTGGCGAACGCGAGGCCTTGGCGCCGGCGATTGATCTCGCCGAGCATCAGGTCCTTCTTGCGGTCGTAGCCTTCGATCTTGACCGAGTCCTGATCCTTGCTGGGCTCGTAGACGAAGGTCTGGATGTCGATGTTGACCTTGTGCGCGGCGAAGCCCGTCTCCTCGACCGACTCGCGGCGAGCCGCGGAGACCTTGAAGAGCGGCACGCGCATGAAGCGCTTGTGGTTCTCGACCAGGTGGAAGAAGTCGAGCAGCTGGAACGCGTCGGCTTCGAGGGTGAACGCATAGGTCACCTCGTCGAACGCGTTGTTCTGGTCCTTGCCGCGCTGGTCGGCGGCCTTCTTCTTCAGCCCGCGGACGCGAACCCCGGACTCCTCCGAGAAGGTCTGGATCGTCCGCGCCCAGTTGTTCATGTCCTCGTTGTCCGGAAGGATGTTCCGGATCACCTGTGACATCTCACGCTGAACGATGACCTCACGCTCGAGGGAGGTGGTGCCCTCGATCAGCGTCCGGTCCTGGACAACCTTGGCGCGCAGCGTTTCCGCCTCCGCGCGCTTCTGGGCGATCCCGTCCATCTCGAAGTAGATCAAGACAGCGAGTCCGACCGCAGCGATCCCGCCGCCTCCGAGGAGGCCGAGCCAGATTTTCTTGTCCTTGTTCACTTGGCCGCTCCTTTTTCCTTGAGGGTCACGTTGAGCGGGAACGACCAGACGACCGGCGGCATGAGCTCTTCGTCCTTCTGGGCCTCGGAGCCTTCCGGCGGCGCCGGTCGGTTGAAGTCCTGGATGAACGGCGAGTCTTCGAGGTCGTCGAGGAAGTTCGCGACGTGGCCGAAGTTGTCCGAGCCGGAGTGGCCGCTGGCCGAGAGACCGCCAGTCGACGTCCGACTACGCGCGTCGTCCTGGGTGACGGTCAGGGTGTCGAACCAGACGAGGTGGCGGTCGCCGTTGTCGCCGCGGTTGACCACGTCGACGAACTCGTCGAGCTTCTGCGTCCACGAGATCCGGCTGTTGTTGATGGTCGCCAGGGTCTCCTCACGCTTGTTGTGACGCGAACTCTCGGTCTTGAGAGCGTTGTGGTACGTCACCTGCGGAGCGAGCCCCTCGTCCTCGGTCGCGAGGACCGCGAGCTCGCTGTCCACACCGGCGGAGACGCCGAACGCGAGCCAGCCGAGCCAGGCCACGAGCGTGGCGTTGACGGTGACGACGCTCGACACGCCAAGCATCAGCTTGAGCGGAGTACGCGCCTTCTTGCGGTACTCCTCGGGGAGTAGGTTGATGCGAATCATGCTACGCGCACTCTCGATGCGAGCCCGACAGCCACGACCAGCGTGGGAGCCCAGGCTTCGAGTTCCTCGACGTCCACTCGATTGGCATCGATGCGGAGGCCTTCGAGGGGGTTCCAGGTCCGCGCACGGCGCGCGGTCGCTTGTTCGATGTAGCCGGCAACGCCGGGGGCGAGCACGCCACCACCCGAGAGGAGGATCTCCTCCACCGAGATGCCTGCGTGGTGCTCGACGTAGTCGAGCGACAGCGAGATCTCGCTGACCAGGTCCTCGAGGACCGGCGCGATGGCGCTGTTGACCTCGGCCTCCTGGCTCTCGCTGGCGCGCTTGATCGCCTCGGCCTCGAAGGTCTCGACCGAGAGGCGTCGCGCGACGGCCTGGGTCATGTCCCCTCCGCCGATGTTGATCTCACGACCGAAGCAGGTCTCGCCACCGTAGATCACGTTGATCGAGGTGCGCACAGCGCCGACGTCGACCAGCGCGATACCGCGCTTCTGGTCCTCGAGCTCACCGGGGATCACTCCGCAGAGCTCCCAGGCGTTCGCGAGGGCGAACAGGTCGATGTCGATCGCCGCGTGCTGAAAGCCCTTCTCCTGGATGAGGCTGGCTTGCTGCTCGAGCGTGTCGTTCTTGCAGGCGGCGAGCAGGACCGTCATCTGATTCTCGCCCTCCTCCTCACCTACGGTGCTCGCAGCACCGTGGAGCGACTGGCAGTCCAGCTGGACCTCGTCGAGCTCGAACGGCAGGTACTTGTCCGTCTCGAAGCGGATGGCCTGCTTCAGCTCGTTGTCGGACATCTTCATCATCGGCACGTAGCGCACGACGACGGATTGACCGGCAACGGAGGTGACGACTCGCTTGGAGCGGAATCGACCTTCCCGGAAGCAGGCGTCGATCGCCTCGGAGTGCGTCCCGCCGGGGGGGATCTCGATCCGGGAGAACCCGGTGATCACCGGCTCGGGGCCTTCCAGGGAGATCTCGACGGCTTTGACGACGGAGTTGCCGAGGTCAAGGCCTACGATGCTCTTCGATCTTCGAAACACGGTACTAATCCGCCTCCAGGCTGGGACTCGAGGCCTGGCCCGCACCGAAGTCGGCACGGGAAAGGACCCTCGCTCGGAGCAACCCTTCGGGCGCTGGGCACGGAAGGGTTTAGTGCGAACTCCGAATTCGCCGGGACGGGGGCCGCGACCGAACGGCCCAAATCGACGAATCTCCCGCAGTGACGGGCGATCCGCTCAGTTGGCGCCAGCGAAGCCGCTGGCGATGAGTGTGGCCAAGGCCAGCACCAATGCCTCGGCGTCGGGGCCGTCGGCGCACAGCTCGAGCTCGGATCCGCAGGTCGCCCCCAGGGCGATCACCTCGAGGATCGAGCGGCCGTTGACCTCGCGCCCCGAGCAGCGAATGCGGAGCACGCTCTCGTGCTCGAGCGCCACGGCGACCAGCGCCCCCGAGGGACGCGCGTGCAACCCCTCGGGGTTCACGATCTGCACGGTGCGCTCGATCACGTCGATTGGCCGGGTCAGCTGTGCCTGGACGAACGAGCGCGCGCAGGCGGGCTCAGACCGCCGACATCTCCTTCAGGAGGTCGACGAGTTCCTTCTTCGTCTTCGCGGCGCGCGCGAAGCGGCGGAAGTCGGCCTCGCGGGCGATGCGGGCGACCCACGTCATCATCTCGATGTGCTGATCCGGGTCGTGCAGCTCACCGGCCCGCTCGGGGCGCAGGATGCAGAACACGAGGTTCGCGGGCTCTCCGTCCACCGCAGCCCACTCGACGCCTTCTTGATGGACGGAGAGGGTGCAGACGACCTGGTCGATGCCGGACACCTTGACGTGCGGGATCGCGACGCCCATGCCGACACCGGTCGAAGCCAGCTCTTCACGCTCCAGCAGGGTGCGCAGCGTCGCCTCGCGCAGCTCCTCCGCGAGGAGGTCCGCCTTGACCATGTTGTCGACGAGCTCGCTCAGGGCGCCTTCCTTGTCGGCGGCCTTGAGGTTGACGCTGCAACTCTTGGGCTTGAATTGCTTCCAGAAGCTCATGAGGGGGCGGATCGCGCGGGGATGGGGAGAGGGGCGAGGATCGATGAAGAGGGCGTGAGGGTCGCGCGAACGATCCCGAGCCGGGTGTGTCCATCGTGAAGGGAGCCTACCAAAGCTGGGCAGCCGGCGGCGCCCCCTTCTCGCGGGGGCGAGGACGCCCCCACCGCCCTGGAAACGGGGCCGGCGCGGCGCGCGGCCCCCAATCGGGGCACGCACCGCGCCTTGAGCGGCGGGGGCGGCGGGCGCCCCAACGATCGACCTCAGGCGTCGAAGTGTCGACGCACCCGGCGCCGCTCGCGGGTCTGCAGCTCGCGCGAGCGCTTGAGCTTGCGAGCCATCCGGTCCAGGGCCGCGTCGAGGGCGCCGCGGACCCCCTCGGCCCGGGCGTCCGCCACGAGCACTGGGCCGTGGGGCACGCTGGCGATGATCTCCACGCGGTGCGCACCCGCCTGTCTCTCGAGGCGGGCCTTCATCGACACCACGCCGGAGCAGAAGCGAACGAGTCCGTTCATCTTCTCCTCGACGAGGAGTCGCATGCCGCTGGGGTAGTCGTGGTGGTGGATCGAAACTTCGGTGTTCATGCAGACCTCCATCTGAGATGCATTGACCCGGATCGCTCCTCGGCTGGCCCTGCGCGCAGGATCCCGGAGCCCTCGACGCGATCCCTCGCGGCCAGGAACCTGGGAGCGCGGAGAGCTCTGCGAAGCTCGATCCGTCGAGGAGTCCCTCCCGCGGCGAAGCGCGGGGTCGCATCGAAGAGGCATCGGGTGCTCGCGACCATGGGGACCTGAACTGGAGCCTGGACCCGAACGATCGGCCGGTCAAGGGGCGACGGCCCCGCCGCTCCTCCCCCCGCTCGACGCC
>CAYGST010000113.1:0-11052 GCA_964352415.1 uncultured Planctomycetaceae bacterium
CCCCCGGGCCGGCCGCGTCGCCCCTCGCCCAGGCGTCCGAAGACGCCCCGGACCCCGAGCCCAACCGCGTCGACTACGTGATCGAGGCCCGCCTCGACGGCGAGACGAAGGTGCTCGAGGCCTCCGAGACGATCACGTGGACCAACAACACGGGCGTCGCCACCTCGGAGCTGTACTTCCACACCTACCTCAACGCGTTCTCGAACAACCGCACGACCTTCGCGGTCGAGGGCGGCGCGCGCCACGAGAAGGACGAGTGGGGCTGGCAGAGGGTGACGGCGGTCAGCGTCGACGGCGCCGACGTCTTCGGGACGTTCGAGCACGTCGACCCCGACCCCGCCCAGGTGCCGACCTTCACCGAGGGCGAGCCGTACCTGGAAGAAGACGACCGCAGCGTGTTCCGCGTCACGCTGCCCACGCCGGTGGAGTCGGGCCAGACGGCGACGATCGATCTCGCGTGGACCTCGCAGCTGCCGCGCGTCCGCCGGCGCACGGGCTACAAGGACGAGTTCCTGCTCGTGGCGCAGTGGTTCCCGAAGCTCGGCGTGTTCGAGGGCGAGGACGGCTGGAACTGCCACCAGTTCCACAACAACACCGAGTTCTTCTCGGACTACGGCACCTATCGGGTCACGCTCGATCTCCCCGGGATCTACAGCGAGAAGGTCGGCGGGTCGGGCGTTCAGGTCACGAACCGCAAGAAGGACGGAGATCGCGTCGAGGTCGTGTTCGAGGCGCCGTCGATCGAGGACCGCGAGCGGCCGGACATGTTCGGCAAGCTCCCGCTGGTGCACGACTTCACCTGGACCGGCGACCCGAAGTACATCGTCGACGAGTACAGCTTCAACTTCGACGAGTGGTCGGTGAAGAGCGATGCGCACGCCGCCGAGATCGAGCGCGTCACTGGGATCCTCGGGCCGGACGTGCCGATCGCGCTGCGCGACGTCGACGTCACGGTCCTGATCCACCCCGAGCGGCGCGGGCAGTCCGAGCGCCACTACGAGGCCACGGCCAACGCGCTGTTCTTCTACGGCCTGTGGTTCGGCGAGTACCCGTACGAGCACATCACGGTCGTGGACCCGGTGTGGGGGGACAACCGAGCCGGCGGGATGGAGTACCCGACGCTGTTCACGGCGGGAACGGCGCTGTTCACGACGCCGGACATGCACCGGCCCGAGAGCGTCACGATCCACGAGGCGGGCCACCAGTTCTGGTACGGCCTCGTGGGCAACAACGAGCCCGAGGCCGCCTGGCTCGACGAGGGCTTCAACTCCTACACCGACTCGGAGGCGCTCTACCGCGCCTACGGTCCGCGCCGCTCGACGACGAGCTACTCGCGCTACCCGTTCGATGGCGTGCGCCCCTCGAGCCTGCCGGACGGCGACAACCTCGGCGCGGCGCTGAACGCGCGGCGCTGGCAGTGGAGCGTCGGCTTCCTCTCCGACGTGCCGATCGTGGGGGACTACGCCAAGAAGACGGTCCAGCCCATCCGCAGCAGCGGCGTCGTCAACTGGTGGCGGGACCAGCCGCTGTTGACGCTCGTCTCGCGCTGGGACGACCCGCGCTGGAGCGATCGCAGCGGCTACCTCTCCGCGCCCGACTCGGATCCGATCGACCGGCCGGCGTGGACCTACGTCGACGGCTCGAGCTACGGAACGAACAGCTACCGGCGGCCGGCGGTCGCGCTGCGCTCGCTCGCGGGCGTCGTCGGGTACGACGACTTCCTGCGCGGCATGCGCGCCTACGCGAAGGAGTGGCGCTACCGCCACCCGTACCCCGACGACTTCTTCGAGACGTTCAACGAGGCGGTCGGCCAGGACCTCTCGTGGTACTGGGAGGACGCCTTCCGCAGCGTGAAGACGATCGACTGGTCGGTCGGCGTGCGCCAGTCGCAGCCGCCCGAGCCGAAGGGCTACTTCCAGGGCGAGGACGGCGCGTACGTGAAGCTCGAAGCGCCGAAGAAGGACGGCGAGGACGAAGAGACGACGGAGGACGAGGCCGCGGAGGACGAGGTCGCCGCTGACGATGCGGCCGAGGCCGACGCCGAAGAGGCGCCCGGCAAGCCGGACAAGCCCTACCTGATCGAGATCACGCTGCGCCGCAAGGGCGAGCTCTGCCTGCCCCTGCCTTGGCGCCTGATCTACTCGGACGACACGTTCGAGGACTTCGTGTGGTCGCGTGAGGCCCAGCTGGAGCAGCCGTGGTGGAAGTACCGCGTCGAGAGCTCCAAGAAGGTCAAGGCCGTCGTGCTCGACCCCGACCGCGCCTACTACTTCGACAAGGACATGACGGACAACCAGTGGTTCGACGCCGGCGACGATGTCGCGCCGCTGCGCTGGACCGAGCGCGTCCTCAACCAATACGGACACCTGCTGCACTGGTACGGCGGGATCGGAGGCTGAGATGGACGCACCCCTGGAAACACGTAGCCTCGAACTCGAGTCCTCCGGGCCGGTCTTCACGCGCGCGCTGCTGTCGGCGCTCGGGCGTGTCCCGATCTGGCTGCTCGTCTGGGCGATCACCTTCCTGCTCGCGATCGCCGTCGCGCTGCCGTGGTACTCGTGGCTCAACGAGCTCGTGGACCACCGCTACGCGCCCGGCCAGGTCAGCGGGTACCTCGACACGATCTTCCGACAGGACCACAAGGACACGCTCGGCACCCTGAACGCCGCGACGGCCGAGACGGCATCGATCCTGGCGTTCATGGCGATGCTCTTCGGCGTGTTCTTCGCCGGGGGCTGGCTGCAGATCGTGCTCGAGCGGACGCGCGGCCAGTCGCTGCGGCGCTTCCTGTTCGGTGGCGCGCGCTACTTCTGGCGCTTCCTGCGCGTGATGTTCCTCACGCTGCTCGTCATCCTGTTCTTCGGCTGGCTGCTGTACGGCAGTCCGTTCCAGGAGCTCGTGCTGGGCTCGTGGCTCGACGTTCCGAAGTCCGACTGGCGCACGCTCGAGACCCTGGACTCCGAGGGCACGATGTTCGCCGTGCGCGCGACCCAGGACGGGCTCTACGCGCTGATCTTCGGGCTGACGCTCTGCTGGGCCGACTACACGCGCACGCGCCTCGCGCTGCAGGGGACGAACTCCGCGCTGTGGGCCGGACTGGCGACCTTCTTCACGATCCTGCGTCACCCGATCATGACGCTGCGGCCGCTCGTGCTGCTGCTGCTGGTCGAGGCCGCGGTCCTGTTGCTGTTCGCGCTGCTGCTCGACTACGCCGAGAGCGCGTTCGTCGCCGCCGAGGGCGCCGAGGCGCCGACGATGGCGCGCGTCTGGATGATCGGCCTCGTGTCCCAGGTCGTGCTCGCGTGGCGCATCGTCGTCCGCGGCGCGCGCTACCACGCGACGGCGCTCGTCAGCCAGGGCATCGTGCGCCCGATCTCCCGCCCCGACCCGTGGCGCGAGTCGATCGGCGGCCCCGGCGGTCCGCGCTACCCGCTCGAGGAGGGGGACGAGTACGGCGTCGCGCTCTAGTCCGCACGCCACGACGCACGCGGCCGCGCGCTCCCGCAGACGGGGGCGCGCGGCCGCGGCCGTTCGGTCGTGGCTGGCGACCGAGAACGACCGAGGCCGTTCGGGGGATCGGCTAGTCTGACGCGATGCGACGACCCCAACGCTCCCCCCGCGCGACGCTCGCACTGAGCCTCCTGCTCCTCGGCGCCTGCCGCGCCGCTGCCCCGACGGAAGCCGCGCCCGCGCAGGCGCTGGCCGCGGCGCAGGGCGACGTCGTCCTCGTCGAGGCCGAGGCGTTCGACGACCTCGGCGGGTGGGTGCTCGACCCGCAGTTCATGGACCTGATGGGATCGCCGTACCTGCTCGCGCACGGGATGGGCAAGCCGGTGGCCGACGCGACGACGCGCGTCGCGTTCCCCGCGGCCGGCGAATACCGCCTCTGGGTGCGCACGCGCGACTGGGTGGCGCCGTGGAACGCGCCGGGCGCGCCGGGGCGCTTCCAGCTCGTGCTCGACGGCGTGACGCTCGCGACGACGTTCGGGTGGGAGGGCGATCCGTGGCACTGGCAGGACGGCGGCACGGTCGTCGTCGGGGAGAGCGCCACGCTCGGCCTGCACGACCTGACGGGCTTCGACGGACGCTGCGACGCGATCGTGTTCGCGCGCGACCTCGCGTTCGAGCCGCCGAACGAGCTCGAGGCGCTGACGGCCTGGCGCCGCGCCACGCTCGGTCAACCGGAGGAGCCGGTCGACGCCGGCGAGTTCGATCTCGTCGTCGTGGGTGGCGGCATGGCGGGCACGAGCGCAGCGGTCACCGCGGCGCGCGAAGGCCTCTTGGTCGCGCTGATCCAGGACCGTCCCGTGCTCGGCGGCAACTCGAGCTCCGAGGTGCGCGTCTGGCCCGAGGGCCACGTCAACCAAGAGCCGTACCCGCGCCTCGGCGACGTCGTCATGGAGCTCGTGCCGGAGCGCGGCGCGGACTCGAAGAACGCGCAGGGCGCGCACGTCTTCGACGACGACCGCAAGCTGCGCGTCGCGCGCGCCGAGCCGAACCTGACCCTGTTCCTCGAGCGGCGCATGAACGAGGCCCGCAAGGTCGAGGGCCGCATCGAGTCCGTCGTCTGCCAGGACGTGCGCACCGGCGAGCGCCAGCGCGTGCGCGGCCGGCTGTTCCTCGACAGCACGGGCGACGCCTCGCTCGGCTACCTCGTCGGCGCCGAGTTCGAGCAGACCGACGAGGGTCACATGGGCGCGAGCAACCTCTGGAACATCCAGTGCCTGTGCGAGGACGAGGACCCGTTGTCGTCGGAGCTGGCCGAGGCCTGCGAGCTCGCGACCTTCCCTCGCACGCCCTGGGCGGTGGACCTCTCCGACAAGCCCTTCCCCGGACGCGAGAGCGGCGCGCAGACGGCCGAGCCCGGCGCGCAGCCGATCAGCCTCGGCAACTGGTTCTGGGAGAGCGGCTTCGACAAGGACCCGATCCACGACATGGAGTGGGTGCGCGACCAGAACCTGCGCGCGGCCTACGGCGCCTGGGACACGATCAAGAACGTCGAGCAGCGTTACCCCGCGCACGAGCTGAACTGGGTCGCCTACATCGCGGGCAAGCGCGAGTCGCGACGCCTGATGGGCGACGTCGTGCTGACCGGCGAGGACCTGCGCGACGGCACCAAGTTCGACGACGGCGCGTTCCCGTGCACCTGGGGCATCGACACGCACTTCCCGCACCCGGCCTACTCCGAGGGCCACGAGGGCGAGGAGTTCCTCTCCGACTACACCCACGGCGAGGGCTACACCTACGTCGGTCCGTACTGGGTGCCGTACCGCTGTCTCTACAGCCGCAACGTCCCGAACCTCTTCATGGCCGGGCGCGACATCAGCGTCAGCCACGAGGCGCTCGGCGCCGTGCGCGTGATGAAGACGACGGGCGCGATGGGGGAGGTCGTCGGACTGGCCGCCGCGATCTGCGCACGCGAGGGCTGCGACCCGCGCGCGGTCTACACCGAGCACCTGGACGACCTGAAGGCGTCGCTGGCCCGCGGCGCCGGCAAGCTCGAGCCGCAGCGGCCGGACGAGTCGGGCGTGATCACCCTGCGCGGGTCGGTCGCAAAGGTGCGCGGCAAGCAGCTGCGCTACGAGGCCGACCAGGACTGCCTCGGCTACTGGCGCACGCAGGGCGACTTCGCGGAGTGGGCGGTCGAAGTGCCCGCGGCGGGTACGTACCGCGTGGAGCTCGTGCACGCGCTCGATCCGGCGGAGAGGCCGGGCGCCTTCGAGCTCGAGGTGCAGGGGGCCGTCGTGCTTCGCGAGCTGGCGGAGCCCACGGACTCCTGGAGCGACTACGGCGTGCAAGACCTCGGCGTGCTGGAGCTCCCGCCCGGCCACCCGCGCATCGCCTTGCGCAGCGCGAAGGCCGAGGGTCCGCTGATGAAGCTGCGGAGCGTGCGCCTCCTCCCGGTTGCCGACGCGCCCTGAGCCCTTCTCGCGCAAGCAGCAGCCGGCGGCCTCGAGGCGTGATTTCAGCCCAGGGCGGCCGGTACTCTCTGGAGACATGAAACTCCCCTCGTTCGACTTCTCGAAGGACGAGCTGCGCGACGCGCTGCGACTCGCCGTTCAGTCCGCGGTCGCCGCGGCCACGATCTTCACGGTCCTGCAGGCCCTCGGCCTTCCCGAGCGCTTCGTCGGCGTGCTCTCCGCGGTGCTGGTCGTGCAGCCCAGCGTCGGGAGCACGGTGGGCGCAGCGGCCAAGCGCTTCTCGGCGACGATCGTCGGTAGCCTCGTTGGACTCGCCTGCCTGTACGCGCTGCCCTACGGCTACGGCACGTCGATCGCGCTCGCGCTGTCGATGTTCGTGATGAACGGCCTCGCCGGGCTTCGGCCGGAGTGGCGCTACGGAGTGGTCGCTGCCGTGGCGCTGTCGCTCGGCGCCGAATCGAACGCCGTGGAGACGGCGCAGATGCGGGCGCTGTCGATCGGGATGGGTGTGGTGCTGGGCAGCCTGACCTCGGTCTTCGTCTGGCCGGACTCGGGGCTGAAGCGGACAGCGCGGCACCTGCGCGCTGCGATGTCGGCGCTGGCGGACCGCCTCGACGCGGCGATCGACACGGTGAGCGGAAGCAAGGAGACGGAGACCTGGAAAGACGCGGGCCGCAGGTTCCACGCCCACCTCGAGGACGCTCGCGGTGCGGCGGAGAGCATCCGCCTCGACGACGGAGAGCGCGCGCTGCAGCAGGTCGATGCGACCGACCGCCTGCACAACTCCGTTCTGATCCTGAATCGGGTTGCCGAGCGCTCGGGGGACCAGGAGGAAGGCGACCACGAGTTCCAGGAGCGCGTCGATGCCGTGCGCGACGAGGGCTGTGCCATTCTCCGCAAGCTCGCGGACGGAGCCACGGATCTCGAGAGCCAGCTCGGGGGCGTGAAGGACCTGCTCGAGTCAGCGCAGCACGCGATCGGCGGCGACGACCAGGGCTCCGACGAGCGCGTCCTGCAGAGCACGCTGGTGTTCGGCCTGCACGAGGTGGAGCGCGCGCTCGGCGAGCTGCTGGACGCGTTCAGCGAGCCCGAGCAGGTGCACGTCGGGATCGGCGTCGCCGCGCTCGACGTGGAGGAGGCGAGTGACGACGCGAAGGACGAGTTCGCGCGCGACGCCTAACAGCGCGCGCTGAACCTCACTTCCACCACACTGCCTAGCCCGCATCCCTCACCAGGCTTCGACGCCCTCGGCCCCAACCGGCTGCCTGCGGCGACCTCTCGCCCCCGGTTGGCACTCCGGGCCCGCGCGCTGCTTCGACGACCCGTAGAGGGTCGCCTGCATCGCGCTCGCGCCCGAAGCACCAACCGGAGACGAGCTGGAGCCAATTGAGCCGAAGCCTGGTGACGGATGCGGTCTAGGCCTGCGGCTCCTCGCCAACCAGGTCCGGGCCGAGGTCGAGCGAGTCGGCGGCCTCGGCCTGCACCTGCAGCTCGTGCGACTCGCTCGTGAGGCCGCCCTCGGCGTCGTTGCTCTCAGGCTCGGCTTCGGCCTCGCGCACACGCTCGGCCAGCTCACGCTGCTCTTCACGTTGCTCCTGTTCGACGCTCGCCGCGGAGGGCGTGCCCTCGCGCTCGAGGACCACGGGGACACCGCGGGGGAAGATGACCTCGCGAGCGTCGTCGGGCATCGTCAGGCCCGCCGCTTCGACGGCCAGCTTGACGCGGCGAATGACCGACGAGCTGACCTTGAGACCGCTGTGTTCGTGCAGGTTGACCCAGAAGTACACGCGCAGCAGGACGGACGAGGCGCCCAGCTTCTCCACGAGAACGAGCGGTTCGGGATCGGCGAGCACCGCATCGTGTTCGCGCAGGACTCCGAGGCAGACCTCCTGGGCCTGCGACGCCGAGTCCGCGTAGTCGATCCCGATCTCGAAGTCGAAGCGCGTGCGCGGGTTCGCCGAGTAGTTGTAGATGACGCTCTTGTAGATCTGCGAGTTCGGGACGTGCACGAAGTTGCCGTCCAGCGTCATCAGCAGCGTCCCGCGCGTGGTGACGCTCCGGACGTAGCCCTGGTGATCGAGGACCTGGATCAGGTGTCCGATCCTGAACGGCCGCTTGATGCTGATGAGCACGCTCGCCAGGAAGTTCTCGGCGACGTCGCGAAACGCGATACCGATGATCAGGCCGGCGACGCCGGTGCCGCCCAGGACGGTCGCGGCGAGTCGCGTCAGGCCGGCGACCTGCAAGAACAGGTAGAGCCCGAGCAGCAGGATCGGCACCACGATCAACGAGCCGAAGACCTGCGTCAGGATCCGGTTCGAGCTACGCCGGTCGAGGATGCGCCGCACGAAGCGCTGACCGAGCCAGGCGAGCACGATCGAGGCCAGGAGCAGCAGCAGTCCGAAGCCGATCAGGGGGAGGCGCTCGACGAAGTCGCGGACGAGCGTGCGCAGCGCGTCCCACGCGGGGGTGACGTCCCAGGTGATGCGGTCGTCGATGCGGAGTCGATTCGCAACGCCGACCACGCCTTCGGTGCGGCTCGCGAGTTCGGTGGCCCACGTGGAGTGCTCCTCGCTCGAGCTGAGGCCGCGCAGGAACACGACGCCCTCGTCGACCTCGACCTCGAGCTCCTCGAACCAATGCGTGGCCGCGTAGATTCGCTCGAGCCGTTCGCGGATCGCCTCGTCGGGCGTCACCTCCTCGACCTGCACCGCGCCATCGGTCTGCGCCAGGTCGGTCTCGGCTGCGCCGGGCTCGCCCGAGGTCACCTCCTGGGCGTGCGCGGGCGCCGCGGCGAGGGCGAAGATCACGACGAGGGTCCGCAGGCAGCGAAGCCAGACAGCGAGGCCGCCGCTTCGGGTGGAGCGCGAGCGACCCGGGATGAGCAGCGACGTGAGTTCGCGAGGGAGAGAGGCGATCATGGGACTCCTCAGCAGAGCGAAGGCTCGCGCGGGCGGAGGGGGAGCGCCCCGTCAACGAGCGAACGCCCGCACGTGTCGAACGCAGCCTACGCAGCGCCGCACCGGAGTCAAGGTGTCGGTCGAGGGCAGGCGACCGATCCCGCGCGCGGCCCCTACTCGATCAACTCCCAGGCGTCGTCGATCGCAACCTGCCGGAGCGCGTCGTCCGGTCGCACGACGACCGGGTTCGCGACCTTGCGCAGGAGCGGCAGGTCGTTGTGGGAGTCGCTGTAGAACCAGGTGTCCTCGAGGGTGTCCCAGTCGATCTCGTTCTCGGCGAGCCAGTCGTCGAGGCAGTCGATCTTGCCTTCGCGGAAGCAGGCGCGACCGGTCGTGCGGCCGGTGAAACCGCGGCCGTCGCGCTCGGCGCGCGTCGAGAGGTCCGCGTCGATGCCCGCCATGCGCGAGATCGGCCGGGCGAGGAAGTCGTGGGCGGCCGAGATCGAGAGCAGGACGTCGCCGCGCTCGCGGTGGTCGGCGATGCGCTCCTGCAGGAGGTCGCAGACGAGCGGCGCGATCTCCTCGTCGAGGAAGCGCTGGCGGTGTTTGCGCACGACCTCACCGCCGAGGGCGGCGAGCGGCGCGAGCTGGAAGCGCGTGAAGGCGTCGTAGTCCAGCGTGCCCGCGCGGTAGTCGGCGCAGAAGCGCTCGATCTCCGACATGTCGTACAGCCCTTCTCGAGTGAGGTAGCGGGACCAGAGGACCTCGCAGTCGCCGCGGATGAGGGTGTCGTCGATGTCGAAGAGGGCCAGTCGCATCCAGATTCCTTGAGAAAGCCTTACCGGGCGTGCCCGGCATCGAAGCGGTCGATTGCGCGCAGCCGCTATCCTAACCGGAATCATGAGATCCCCCATCCAGCTCCTCACGCTCGGCCTGCTGGCCGTGTCCCTGGCCGGCGCCGTCGCGGCCGTTCCCGCCACGACCTCGACGGACGACGGGAAAGGCGGTGGTTCGCTGCCCGACGGCGTCCGCTGCGGACTCGGCAAGGACTTCCACGCCGGCCGTCGCGCAGCGCTGCTCGACACGGTCGAGGAAGGCGTGTTCGTCTTCCGCGGGCTGCCGGAGACGCGCGGCTACACGCCGTTCCACCAGGACAAGGTGTTCTGGTACCTGACCGGTGTCGAGAGTCCGAACGCGGCGCTCGTGATGGACAAGGCGAGCGGGCGCCAGGTGCTGTTCCTGCCCGAGATCCCCGAGTGGCAGGAGATGTGGGAGGGCGAGTTCTGGGACGTCGGTGACGAGTGGGTCGCGCGCGTGACCGGCATCGCAGAGGTGCGGCCGACGCGCGAGCTGCTCGACGTGCTGACCGAGATGACGGGCGAACAGAAGACCGTCTACACGGCGCAGCACCCGCACCTCGCGCTCTCGGACTGCTACGACCGCGCCGTGCCGTTCAACCGCCGGCGCGCGAAGGATCCGCTCGACGGACGCCTCAGCCGAGAGAAGGCGCTGGAGGAGCAGCTGGAGACGCGCCTCGGCGTCAAGGTCAAGAGCTGCACGCCGGAGATCAACGAGCTGCGCCGCGTGAAGCTGCCGCAGGAGATCGCTGCGATGCGTGAAGCGGCGCGCCTCGGGGCGGAGGCGATGAACGAGGCGATGCGCTCGACGAAGGCCGGGCTCGGTGAGTGGGAGCTCGACGCGCTGATGACCTTCGTGCACCGCCGGCTCGGCGCGACGGGCCCGGCGTACCACGCGATCGTCGGCGGCGGCGCGAACTCGCTGATCCTGCACTACTCGGCTTCGAACCGCCGGCTCGGTGAAGGCGAGGTCGTGCTGATCGACTACTCGCCGGAAGTGGAGCACTACACCTGCGACATCACGCGCACGTGGCCGGTGGACGGCGTCTTCACCGAGCGCATGGCCGAGCTGTACGACGCGGTCAAGGATTCCCAAGCGGCGGGGATCGCTGCCGCCAAGCCGGGCGCCATGCTCGCCGACGTCGAGAAGGCCTGCGCGACCGTGCTGCGCGAGCGCGGCTTCTCCCAGTACATCCGCCACGCGAGCTGCCACTACATCGGCATGGAGGTCCACGACGTCGGCGCGGCGAACAAGGCCCTCGAGCCGGGCGTGGCCTTCACGATCGAGCCGGGGCTCTACGACGCCGACACGAACATCGGCATCCGCATCGAGGACGTCGTCGTCATCACCGAGGACGGCTGCGAGAACCTCTC
>CAYGST010000114.1:0-11022 GCA_964352415.1 uncultured Planctomycetaceae bacterium
GCGTGGTGATCGTCGAGGCCGGCTCGAATCCAATGCGGTGAGCCAACAGCTCGATACGCTCGCCCTGCGGCTCGAACGGACCGGTGTAGACCCGCCACGGCTCCGCGGAGTCGAAGCGGTAGCCGAGCGACGCCCCCGGCGTGGCGCAGACGATCTCGGCCAGGCCTGCGCTCAGGCGCAGCTCCGGCGTCGCCGTCCTCGGCTGCTCCAGATCCGGCCAGAGGTGCTCGTCGACCATGCGGCGCTCCGGGAGGACGAGGCCGAGATCGCCGGTGGACTCGATCCAGCGGTCGAGTTCGCCCTGGAGGCGTTGAAGGGTCTGCGCGTGATCCGGATCGGTGGCGAGGTTCACAGCCTCCCAGGGATCCGTGGCGGAGTCGTAGAGCTCTTCGGTCGGTCGCGAGGTCGAAGCGACCTGCCAGGCACCCGGGGGAACGGCGTCGGCGTCGCGCAGGGCGAGGAGGTCCACCATCAACTCGAGGCGGTTGCGGTAGGCGTTGTCGATCAGGTGCGGGATGGAGGTGTCGTAGTTGCGGACGTAGCGGAAGCGACCGTCGCTGACCGAGCGCGCGCGGTCGTACACGGCGTCGAAGCGATCGGCGTGCGTGAACGCGAGCCCCGATCCCTCGCGAGCGTGGAGCCCGAGGAACGGGGCGCCGTCGAGGCGCGCGTCCGGCTCGAGGCCGCAGAGTGAGAGCACGCTCGGACCGAAGTCCGCGAAGGTGACCACGCGATCCTCCGTCGTGCCCGCCGCGCGTTCATCGGGGAAGCGGACGAGCAGCGGAACGCGAGTGCCGAGATCGTACGGCGAGCGCTTTCCACGCGGCAGGCCGACCCCGTGGTCCGAGAAGAAGAACACGACCGTCGAGCCCTCGAGCCCGGCCTCTTCGAGCTCGTCCAGGCGCTCCCCCACCCACGCGTCCATCGCCGCGATGTTGTTGTAGGTGCGAGCGAGCGCATCGCGCACGGCGGGCGTGTCGGGGTACAGCGGCGGAACTGGAACGGCCTCCGGCGTGACGGCGGCCGCGCGTCGACGCGACTCCGGGAAGGCCTGGCTCTCGTGGTCCCGCCATGGTTGAACACGGCGAAGAAGGGCTGGCCATCGGCGCGGTCCCGCCAGTGCGCCTTGCCCTTGGAGACGTCCCAGACCGTCTCCGGCGCCTTGAACTGGTAGTCCGTCTTCGAGGCGTTCGTGCAGTAGTAGCCCTGCGCGCGCAGCAGCTCCGGAAAGCAGCGCGCGTACTCCGGCGGCACGCCCTCGTAGCTCGGAATGCCTGCGTAGGCGTCCGGATTGGCGGCGATCGCAGATTCGCTCGGATGACCGGTGCGCATGTGCATCGTGCCCATGCGCGTCGCCGAGACGCCAGTGATGAGCGTCGAGCGCGCCGGCGCGCAAACAGGGCTCGTCGCGAAGGCGTTCGCGTAGCGCACCGACTGCGTGGCCAGCCGATCGAGGTTCGGCGTGGGCACCGTCTCGTCTCCGTAGCACGCGATCCACGGCGACATGTCCTCCACCGTGAGCCACAGAACGTTCAGGGGCTCCTGGGCGTGAGCGCGAGCGGAGAACAGCAGAAACAGCAGAGCCAGGAGTCGTCGCGTCATGGCCTCAGACTAGCAGTCCGCCGGGCGCATCGTCCGTGGCCGAGCCCCTGCCCCGATCGGCAACGAAGCTCACACGTCGTCGAGGAGCCTGCGGCCGCTGCGCTCGCACGAACGCAGCCAGGCCTCGAGGTCCGCGCGCATCGATGCGACGCGCTCCGGCTGCTCCGCCGCGAGATCGACGCGCTCGCTCGGATCGACGCTCAGATCGTGGAGCGCGTAGGTCTCGCCGCCGTCCAGGCTCAGGAGCTTGAGCGATCCGTCGATCCAAGCGTGCTGCGCTCCGGACGTGAAGCCGATCGGCGCTTCGCGAGGCTCTGTCGCGCCCTGTAACGCCGCTGCCATCGAGACGCCGTCGAGGTTCGGAAGGAGCGCGTGCTCGAGTTCGAGCAGCTCGGCGAGCGTGGGCATGATGTCGCTGGTCACCATCGGCGTTCGACTGCGCGTCCCGGGCTCGATGCGACCGGGCCAGACGACGAGACCCGGAACGCGAACGCCACCCTCGAGCAGCGAACGCTTCCGACCGCGCAGGCCCCCCGTCGACCCCTGGTAACGATTCGTCGGGTCCGCGAGCTGCGCGTGGCCGCCTTCGGGCCCGTTGTCCGAGCAGAACCACAGCAGCGTGTTCTCGGCGAGCCCGCGCTCGGTGAGGAAGCCGCGCAGGCGACCGACCTGCTCGTCCAGCGCCTCGAGCACGCCGAAGTAGTGCTGCTCGCCCTCCGTCAGATCCGCGTAGCGCGCGAGGTACTCGGGACCCGCGACCACGGGCTGGTGCGGGGCGTGCAGCCAGACCACAGCGAGGAACGGGTGCTCCTCCGCCTGCGCGCGCTCGATGAACGGCAGCACCCGGTCCATGATCACGCGCGAGTCGTCCCCCGCGAGGTTCTCTTCCGCGATCCGGCCCGGACCCGTCCAGTAGCGCGTCGGGGTCGACAGGAACGGCGTGTCCATCGGGTCCCAGGTCGCGACCGCCTGCTCCGTGGAGAAGCACTGCTCGAAGCCGTGCCACCACGGCGGCGAGTAGTGCTCGTTCTCACGACCCCCTCGCCGACCGTCCTCGATGTCCCGCGTCAACGTTCCGAGGTGCCACTTGCCGAAGTGACCGGTGCGGTAGCCCGCGGAGCGCAGGAGCTCGGCGAGCGTCGGCTCGGTGGACGGCAGGTGACCGGAGTTCGCCCCCGGGATGCGCAGTCGCGCGGGGTGCTTGCCGGTCAGGACGCTCGCGCGCGTGGGACTACACACCGGCGCCGCCGCGTAGAAGCGCTCGAGCACCAGCCCCTCGGCCGCCATGGCGTCGAGGTGTGGCGTCCGCAAGACACGATGGCCTGCGTACCCCGCGTCGCCCCAGCCCTGGTCGTCGCTCATGAGCAGGATCACGTTCGGCCGCGGCGGGCCGATCGGTTCCTGATCGGAGTTGGATGAGCGGCAAGCGGGCAGGCTCAGCCCGAGCCCGAACAGCAGGCAAGGGGCGAATCGGTTGCCTCGAACCAGGGGGATCATGCGGCCGATTGCAGCAGATCGGTGACCCCATGCAAGCGTCGGGCGCCGCCGGGCGCGCGGCCCGTCGCCCGTGCTGCTCGAACTCCCCCCAGGCATCCCGCGTCCCCGGAGACGCCACGCGTGACCGCACCGAATCACCCCAGTGCACCGAAACCCGCCGCTACTGCTACGATCGAAGCGGCCCCACGGCTCGCGCCGGGCCGCCTCGCTTCTCACAACTCGCTGCTCGGAACGATGAATCGACTCCTCACGACCGCGTGCCTCGCCCTCGCCGCCCTCACGCCGAACGCCGACGCTCAGCTCCTGGGTGAGACGCTCGACATCGAGTGGCACTACCCGTCCCTCGGCGCCCCCATCGAGACGCACACGGTGATCGTCGGCGCTGGCATCGAGCTGCCGAGCACCACGATCCAGAGCGACGACAAGTTCGACATCGACGTCGGCGACAACTGGATCGAGTTCCGCTTCAACACGCTCTCCAACTGGACCGATTCGACGTTCAACGGCTGGTTCTTCCGCGACAGCGTCGCGGCGCTGCCGCCGATCGAGGGTTACGCCTTCGACTCCGCCAGCGCTGGCGTCACGAACACGGCGAACATCGTCACCGGCTTCAACGACGATGAGTTCTGGGCGGACTTCGGCGGCGTGTCTGTCGCGGGACCGGGCGAGTGGATTCGTCTGACGGTCCAAGTCGGGAACAACGGGACCTCCTTCTGCTTCGGGGACGGAAGCGGCGCGACCTGTCCATGCGGGAACTCGGGCGGGGCCGACGAAGGCTGCGGAAACAGCGCCGGGGCCGGCGCGCTGCTCTCGTCCTCGGGCTCCGGGAGCGTCGCTGCGGACGACCTCGCCCTGACCGGCTCCCAGCTCCCGCCCGGCGTGCCGGCGTTGTTCTTCGCCGGGACGTCCGTGATCGCCGGGGGCGCGCTCTTCGGTGACGGCCTGCGCTGCGCCGGCGGTCAGTTGACGCGTCTCGAGATCGCCTTCGTCGACGGGGGCGGCCAGGCCAGCACGACCGTCGGCATCGCCGCCGCGCTCGGCGCGGCGACCGGCACCCAAAGCGTGCTGCAGCTCTGGTACCGCGACCCCGCCGGGCCCTGCGGGACGGCGTTCAACCTCAGCAACGCGATCGACCTGATCTGGGAGTGACGCCCAGTCGCCCCGCCGTTCTCGCGCACACGAACCCAGAACTCGACCCGCTCGTCGCAGCTCGCCCATGAAGGTCCTCTTCGTCTACACGGTCTCCGAAGGCCCGGAAGCGCCGCAGAAGCCGATCCTCGAATGGATCGAGATCTCCTTCGCGGTCTCGTGCCTCATCGGCGCGCTCAAGCAGGCCGGACACGAGGTCGAGCTGCTCGTACTGCGCCACGGCCGCTTCGAGAAGGAGGTCCGCGGCTTCCTCGAGCGCTTCGACCCCCGCATCGTCTGCTACACGGCGGTGGCGACGGAGTTCAACTTCATCACCAGCATCGCCGAGTTCGTGCGCAAGGAGCGCCCCGGGCTCTATCAGGTCATCGGCGGCGCGCACGTCACGCTGCGACCGGACGACGCGATGGATTCTGCCTTCGACGCGGTCTGCCTCGGTGAAGGCGAGGCCGCGCTGCTCGAGCTCATCGCGTCCCTCGAAGCGGGCGAGCGCCCCACCGGCGTCCAGAACTTCTGGTTCCAGACGGAGGCCGGCGAGGTCGAGAAGAACGAGACGCGCCCCTTCGATCCGGACCTCGATGCGATGCCCTTCGCCGACCGCGACGTCTGGCGCCCGTGGGTCGAGGAGAATCCGAAGCACACGATCCTGATCGCGCGCGGCTGCCCGTTCAACTGCACCTACTGCTCGAACCACGCGCTGTGGGCGATCGCCGACGGCAAGTACGTCCGGTTCCGGTCGGTCGAGAACGTGATCGCCGAGCTCGACGAGCTGGTCGAGGCCTTCCCCGACGCCTGCTACTGCTACTTCGAGGTCGAGACGATCAGCGCTGACGAACGCTGGGCGCGGCGCTTCGCCGCGGCGCTCGGCGAGTGGAACGCGCAGCGCGAGGTCCCGATGGAGTTCGCGATCAACCTGCGCGTGCTCCGCAACCACAGCTTCGAGTCGCTCTTCCAGGCCCTCGGGGACGCCGGCTTCTCTTACCTGCGCATCGGCATCGAGTCGGGCAGCGCGCGCGTCCGGCGCGACGTTCTCAAGCGCAACGAGACCAACGAGGAGCTAACGCGCTGCTTCGAGGAGGCCCAAGCCGCCGGCCTCGAAGTGTTCGCCTACAACCTCATCGGGCTGCCCGGCGAGACGCCCGAAGACTTCGAGGAGACCGTCGAGATCAACAAGCACCCGGCGGTCACGCGCAGCTACCTCTCGATCTTCTACCCGTACCCCGGCACCGAGCTCGAGCGCGTCTGCGCCGAGCGCGGGATCGACGTCCCGCCGCTGAAGGACTGCGCCGAACGTCACCGCGCCTACCTCTCGCTGCCGGAGTTCCCCAATCGCCGCGTCGAGTCCTACTACCGGCGCTTCTACTCCCTGGTCGCGGGCCCGGACGTGCCGCTGTTCAACCTCGTCGACGAGTACGTTTGGCGCACCATCCGCGGTTACCCGCGCGTCGAGCGCGTCGCGCGCAAGCTGCGCGGCCACGGCGTCATGACGGGCATCAGGAGAGCGACGAAGTCGATTCGATCGGCGCTCACACCGAGTCGCTGAAGCCTTGCTACGGCGAGCGTTCGGGTTCCTGGCGGCGCGTCGCCTCGTCGCGCAGCTCCTGTTCGGCGTGAAGCTGCCGCCGCTCGAGAGCGGTGAGCGCTACTTCGACACGACGACCCTGGCCCTGCGCAGCGCCGCGGCCACGCGCGTGAGCTCCAGCGACCGCGTCTGCGACGCCGGCTGTGGCAGCTTCGCGCTGCTCGGGCTGTGGCTGTCGCGGCGCGCTGCGCACGTCGTCTGCACCGAGATCGATCCCGCGATCGCCGCGCGCGCCGACGCGACCGTCCGGCTGAACGACGCCGACGTCGAGGTGCGCGTCGCGCCCCTCTTCGGAGACGGCAGCCAGCGCTTCGACGTCCTGCTCTTCAACCCGCCCTACGTCCCGACCGCCACCGGCGAGGCGCGCGCTCTCCCGCAGAGCCATCGGACGCAGTGGGACGGCGGCCCGGACGGCGCCGCGACGATCCGCGACTTCCTCGCAGCCCTCGCCGAACGCTCCCACGGCGCGACGGCGCTGCTCGGCGTCAGCCGCCGCCACGTGCCCCGCGCGCGCATGGAGGCGCTGGTCCGCGAGGCCGGCCTGCACGCACGCGAGCTGGTCCCGTTCGGCCGGCTGCAGGTCGACGTCTGGGTCCTGATCCAGCGCTGAGGATCACTTCTTCAGCAGGAAGTCGCCCAGCGCCAGCGCGTCGAGCCCCGTCGAGTAGAAGCAGCGGATCGCCTCGATCGGCGAGCAGACGATCGGCTCCTCGGCGCCGTTGAACGACGTGTTGAGCACGAAGGGTACGCCGGTACGCGCGCGGAACTCGGTCAAGAGCCGGTGGTAGAGCGGCGCGCCGTGGGCCGTCACGGTCTGGGGCCGCGTGGTGCCGTCGACGTGCGCGACGGCGGACAGGTCGTCGCGACGGTCCGCGCGAACGCGAAAGGCCGTCGTCATGAACGGCGCGTCCGCTGCGTTCTCGAAGCAGTCCGCGGCGGCCTCCGCGAGGATCGACGGACAGAACGGCCGCCAGGCCTCACGCGACTTGACCTCCAGGTTGAGGCGCAGCGAAACGTCGGGTTCGAGCGGACTCGCCAGGATCGAACGCGCGCCGAGCGCGCGCGGCCCGAGCTCCATGCCGCCCTGGAACCAGCCGACTCGCTTGCCCTGCGCCAGCTCGTCCGCGACGCACGAGGCGATGTCGTCGCACGGCGCGGCAGTCAATCGGCAGTCCTCGAGCGTCGCTAGGATCTCGTCCTGGCTCCAGCTCGGCCCAAAGAACGCGTGGTTCAACTCGTTACGGATCGGATCGCCCCCCGCCTCCGCGACGACCATCGCGGCCCCGATGGCGGAGCCCGCGTCGTAGCAGGCCGGCTGGACGAAGATCCGCTCGAAGGGCGTCTCCGCTAGCAGCGCACCGTTCATCTTGCAGTTCAGGCCGACGCCGCCGGCCACGCACAGGTTCGCGAGGCCGTGGTCCTGCGCGGCCGCGGTCGCCACGCTCTTGGCGGCCTGCTCGAGCTTGTGCTGCACGCCCCAGGCGAGGTCGATGTAGCGCTGCTCGAGGTAGCGAGAGTCGCCGTTGACCGCGCCGCGCTCGCGCGCAACGAGCGGTTCGAGCGCCGGGTCGAAGCCCGTGACCCACTGCGCCAGCGAGTCGGTGAAGCGCTCGGCGTAGGTGTGCTCACCGAAGCGCGTGTAGAGCGGATCGACCTCGTAGCCGCGTCCGTTGACCGAGAGCACCTCCTCGAGCCGCTCCGGCCAGGGGTTGTCCTCCGCGCGCTCGTGTCCGAGCGCGGCCAGCGCCATGAACTTGCCCTCGTGGCGGTACGGCGCGAAGCCGAAGTAGGCGGTGAACGCCGCGTAGTACCAGCCGAGCGAGTGCGGCACCGGCACGGAGTCCTTGACCTCGAGGCGCTCGCCCTTGCCAACGGCGATCTGCGTGCACAGCTCCTCTCCGCTGCCGTCGAGGGTCAGGACCACGGCCTCGTCGAACGGGCTGCAGAAGTAGGCGGAGTAGGCGTGCGCGAGGTGGTGCGGCACGAACTCGATCGGCGGCGGCGCGTCCTTCAGGCCCTGCGCGCGCAGACCGATGCGCACGTCCTCCTGCAGCCTGCCCGGCGTGTACTTGAGCAGGTTGGAGACGACAGTCAGCCAGGTCGATCCGCCGGCGCCCGTCGTGCCCGAGCGGAAGCGATTGGCGAGGTACTGCCGCGCGAGCGAAGCGCCCATGCGGTAGGGATACTTCGACGTGTCCCACGGAAAAGCGATGCGATCGACCTCGCCGAGCACGACGCCGGCCTGCCGCAGACAGGAAGCGATCGCCTTGCCCGGGAACAGTCCGTGCGAGCCCTTCTGGCGCGTGAATCGCTCCTCCTCCGCGAAGGCGACGAGGACGCCGTCACGGAGCAGACAGGCACCGGGGTTGGTGCCGTAGCCGAAGAGGCCGAGGACGATCATGGACGGAGCACTGCGAGCGGGAACCAGCGAGCACCGCCGCGCGATTCAGTCTAGTCCAGGTTGCGGCAGCCCGCGACTGCCGCCGCGCGCGCGGCGGCTCAATCCTCGCCCGAATCGGTATTGGGCGCCGTATCCGTATCCGTCCCGGGCGGCAGCGTGATCCACTGCGACCGGATCGACTCGACCAGCGGGCGCGCCGTGTCGACCCAGGGCGCGTCGACCCGAGCGAGGGCGCGCAGGTGAATGACGCGCGCGTCCTCGTCGAGGCGCAGCTCGAGCTCGTCCGCGAGCTTCACGTAGGCCGTCGTGAACAGGAGCCGCGCGTAACCGTCCTGCGCCTCGAGCAGGCGCGCACCGCGCAGCTGGAGCAGCGCGCCGACGAGGCCATCGAACGCTGATGACGGGGAGCCCGTGTAGCCGCCGAGGTCGAGCGGGGCGACGAGACCCGGTTGACCGCCTTCGCGCGGCTCCGTGCAGACGCAGTCGGTTTCGGGCGGACAGGGCTGCAGCCGCCCCTCCGCCATGCCCGTCGGCACGTCGGTCTCGGAAACCGTGACGACGCCGACGTTGAGTACCAGGGCGAGGAAGGGCGGAACGCTGAGGAGCGCCAGCAGGAGGATCAGCTTGGGGAGCTTCATGGCACTCGACTTCTTCGCACGGGAGCCGCCCGGAGTTTCGAGGGTCTCGCGGGGTGCTGGAACTCCAAGCGGACAAGCGGATCGACTCTTCGGCGCCTGCGGGCCAGCGCGATCGGCTCCTGCACCAGGGCAGCATCCGCGCCCGGCGAGATGGCGAACAGACCGTCGATGAACACCCCCATGACCTACGCCCGAGCCCGCCTCTGGATCGGCATCTGCGGCGTCGGCACCTTCGTGGTGCTCGCCTCGGCCCTGCTCGCGTTCCAGGTGCCGCAGCGGCTGTTCGGCTCCGTCGTGGAGACGCCGCTGGACGACGCACTGACGCTCCTCGGTGCGCTCGCGACGGCGGCGCTCGTCACGCTGCCCTTCGACCTGCTGGGCGGCCATGTGCTGCCGCGGCGTTTCGGGCGGTCGAGCGACAGCCTCGCCCGGTTTGCGAAGCGCTGGCTGCGCGGCGTCGTGATGCTGCTTGCCCTGTCGTCGCTGTCGGGGGCCGTGTTGCTCGCCGCGGGGCGCGCGGCCGAGCGGCCCGGCGCGATCGCCGCCTTCGTCCTCCTGTGCGGCGCCGCGCTGCTGTTCCAGGAGCCGCTCGCCAGGCTCGTCGGCGGGCTGCGTCGCGCGAATGCGGGCACTGAAGGCGTGATCGAGCTGCGCGGGAACGACCCCGGCTTCTCGGGCGGTTTCACCGGCGCGTCGGCGACCCTCGTCCTCCCGTCCTCCTGGCGCGAACACCTCGCCCCCGAGGACGTGGCGCTGCTCGTCGAGCGGCGACGCGAGATCCTGCGCAGCGGCGCCTGGCGCCGCGGGCTCGTCCTCGCGCTCGGCTGGAACGCGCTCGGGTTCACGCTCGCCAGCCTCTTGCCCGGCGCGGGCGTCACGTCGGTCGCCGAACTCGCCACGACCGCCCTCGGCTTCACGCTGTGGACCTTCGCCGGCCTGCTGATCCTGCCGACGCCCAGCCGCCTCGCGACCCAGGCCGCGGACGCGCGGATTGCCCTCGGCCCCGAGGAGAGCGCGCGCCTCGTGGAGGCCGTCCGCTCGCTCGACCACCTCAACGAGGACGAGCCGGAGCGCTCGGCCGGCCTCGAGAGCATCTTCCACCCCGTGCCCTCGGTGGCGACGCGGCGCCGCGCGCTGCAGGAGCCGCGCGCCGTCACCGGCCGCACGGCCTGGCACCTCGCGCGGACAGCCCTGTACCTCTCCCACGTCGGCCTTTCGCTGCTCCCGCGCGTCGTGCACTGCAACGCGGGCCGTCCCGAGCTGTGGGTCTACATGCCCGCGGACGGCTGAGCGTTCCCCATCAACGCGCGTCGGGACCAACGCACGTCGGGCGCGCCTCGGTGATCCGAGGCGCGCCCGATGCGTTCGTCTGCGGGCCGGCGCGCGCCCGCCTTCGACTCAGAAGGCCTCGTCGAAGGCGACGTTGCCGGTCACGGCGACCTGGTAGGCCGAGACGCGGCGCTCGAAGAAGTTCGACAGCTCCTGAACGTCCTGCAAGTCCATGAACGCGAACGGGTTCTTCACCTTGTAGCGCGGCTCGTAGCCGAGGTTCTGCAGGCGCTGGTCGGCGATGTACTCGAGGTACTGGCGCATGTCGCGGACCGAGAGGCCGGGGACGCCCTGACCGAGGATGTCCTCGGCGAACTGCGTCTCGCACTCGATCGCCTCGTGGAGCATCTGCTGCACGTCACGCTCGAGGCCGCTGTCGAACAGCTCCGGCTCCTCGCGGCGCACGGTCTCGACGACCTCGAGGGCGTAGGCCATGTGGCCCGACTCGTCGCGGAAGACCCAGTTCGTGCCCGCGGCGAGGCCGTTGAGCAGGCCCTTCGAGCGCATGAAGTAGACGTAGGCGAACGCGGCGAAGAAGAAGAGCCCCTCGATGCACGTCGCGAAGCAGATCATGTTCAGGAGGAACTTGCGGCGGTCCTCCCTGGTCTGCAGCGAGTCCATCGTCATCGCCGAGTCGATCCACTTGAAGCAGAACTCCGCCTTGCGACGGATCGACGGGATGTTCTCGATCGCCTGGAACGCCTTGTGGCGCTCCTCGATGTCCGGGATGTAGGTGTCCAGCAGCGTCAGATAGAACTGCACGTGGAGCGCCTCCTCGTAGAGCTGCCGCGACAGGTACATCCGCGCCTCGGGGGCGTTGATGTGCT
>CAYGST010000115.1:0-10961 GCA_964352415.1 uncultured Planctomycetaceae bacterium
ATGGTGGGGGGAGTCGCGACGAGCTCGGAGACGCCGTCGCCGTCACCGTCGACCTTGAACCAGAACGGCGACCGGGACTCCGCGTAGTCGTCCGCGCGCGCGCCGAGCGAGCCTGCGCCGTACACGACCTCCACGGCCTCTCCCGCGGCGAGCGCACGCCCGACGACGCCGATGCGCAGCAGGTTGCGGTCGACGGTCTCGAGCGCGAGCTGCACGCCCTCGGCCGTGGTCGAGGCCTTCGTGAACCCGGGGTGCGACTCGCGCTGCGGCTGCGGCGTGCTCCACCCCCAGAACGGCGGCACGAGGAGGAACAGCGCGCCTCCCTCGGCGACGCCGTACTCTCCCGCGACGAACTCGAACGTCCAGCGGCCGCTGTCTCCGGCGACGACCGAGCCGTCTTCGCCCTCCGCGAGGACCAGCTGCACGCTGCCGCCGCCGTCGGAGACGTGGCGCTCCGTGCGCAGGTCCTCGAGGAACTGCTCGTGAATGTCGCGTTGCGCCGTGGACGGCAGCCCGTCGTCTCCGGCCGCGGGCGTTCCGCTCGACGATGGACTCTCGCTGCACGAACTGACGAGGAGCAGTACGAGCGAGGCGTTCGCGGCGGATCGAAGTGCGCGCATGGATTCAGGCTGTCCGGCGCCGCGCGACGCAGTAGCCGAGTCGATGGGGGAAGGGCAGCGCCTCGTTGGAGGGGTGCTCCGCAAGGCGCTGCGCCAGCTCGCGATCGAAGGCTTCGACCTCCGTGGCCGAGAGGCTCGCTGCGATCCCCGCGCTCGCGCGGATGCGCCCCCTCCAGGCCGCCGGCGTGTACATGGCGTCGCAGCGCTCGTAGTGGACTCGCAGCACCTCGAAGCCGCCGGCGTCGAGGTCGCGCTCCCACTCGGGATGCGTGCCGTCCTGGCCGCCCATGTGCCAGGCGGGGTTGTGCGCTTCGATGAGCCGTTCGGTCGCCTCCACGAGGCTGCCTTCCAGGGGCAGCCAGTCGTAGGAGGCCAGCAGCACCCGGCCCTGCGCGGCGAGGAGTCGATGCAGCTCGGCGCAGGCCCGCACCGGATCGAACCAGTGCCAGCACTGACCCGCCGTGACGAGGTCGAAGCGTCCCGCGGGAAGCCCGGTCGCCTCGGCGGTGGCCTCGTGGGTCGTGACGGTCAGGCCGCGCGCGGCGGCGGCGATGCGCAGCTCCTCCAGGAGCTCTGGCGCGGGGTCGAGCGCGGTCGTCTCGGCTCCCCGGGCGGCGAGCTCGAGGGCGAGCGCGCCGGTCCCGCAGCCGAGATCCAGCGCGCGCGGCGCCCCGGCGAGCAGGCCGAGCTCCTCGAGCGCATCGAAGAGCCGAGCCGGGAAACCGTGCCGGTGGCGTGCGTAGTCGCCGGAGGTCCTTCCGAAGTCGATCTGCATGGAAATGGCGTCGCCGTCCTTAACCTAGCCGATTCTCACCGCGGTTTCTTGCGGGGTCCTTACCCCCTCGGTCGCGCTCGCTGCGCACACTCTCCGCCCTACCTACCCGCACCCTCGATCCCTGAACGCGATGCGAATCCTACCCGTGCCCCACGCGCTGCTGCTCCTCGCCGGAGTGGCCTGCGCCACCACCGAGCCCGCTACGAACGCCGCGCCCACGCAGGCGCCCGAGTCCGAAGCGGCTCCCGCCGCGACGCTGATCTCGTTCCAGGAGCGCGCGCCGCACGCCGGCATGATGCGCTACCCCGCGATCAGCGAGACGCGCATCGTGTTCTCGTACGCCGACGACCTCTGGACGGTCGGCCGCGAGGGAGGGCTGGCTTCGCCGCTCGCCAGTCCCGCGGGCCTCGAGACCTACCCGCGCTTCAACGCTGCGGGGGACACCATCGCGTTCGTCGGCAACTACGACGGCAACTCAGACCTCTACACCGTGGCGACTGCGGGCGGCGTGCCGAAGCGCGTGACCTACCACCCACAGGGCGAGACGCTCTGCAGCTGGACCCCGGACGGCCGCCTGCTGTTCCACGGCAACGGCCTCTCCGGTCTCGGACGACAGCAGCGCCTGTTCACCGTGGCTCCCGAAGGTGGATTGCCCACGGCGTTGCCCGTTCCGTACGGCAGCTTCGGTGCGCTCAGCGCCGACGGCGAGCGCCTCGCCTACTCGCCCATGAACCGCGTCGGCCGCACGTGGAAGCGCTACGCGGGCGGGCTCGCGAGTGACCTCTGGCTCTACGACCTGGCCTCGGGCGCGGCGGAGCGACTCACCGACTTCGAAGGCACGGACGTGATGCCGATGTGGCACGGCGACACGATCTTCTTCATCTCCGACGCCGGGCCGAAGCACCGCCAGAACCTCTGGGCCATCGATACGAACACCGGTGAGCGCCGCCAGGTCACCGAGTTCGACAACGACGTGCGCTGGCCCTCCATCGGGCCCAACGCGATCGTGTTCGTCGTCGGCAGCGAGCTGCGCGTGCTCGACCTCGTGACCGAGGAGTCGGCCGCGATCCAGGTGCGCGTCCCCGGCGCTCAGCCCCAGCTGCGGCCCCAGGTCGTCGACGCGTCCGAGTTCATCGACGGCGGCACCTGGCACATCTCGCCGAACGCCAAGCGCTTGACCGTCGAGGCCCGCGGGGATCTCTGGACCCTGCCCGCCGAGAACGGCACCCCGCGCAACCTGACGCGCACCAGCGGCGTCGCCGAGCGCGAGCCGACCTGGAGCCCCGACGGCCGCTGGATCGCCTACATGTCCGATGAGACCGGCGAGTACGAGCTGTTCGTGCGCCAGTCCGACGGCAAGGGCGAACCGCGCCGCGTCACGAGCGACGCGGCTCCGTACCGCTACTCGATCGGCTGGTCGCCGGACTCGAAGCACATCTCGATCCTGGTCAAGGGGGGCTTCCTCAAGCTCGTGGACGTCGAGACGGGGGCCGTCACGGACGTGGACGAGGACCCGATGGCGCAGTACCCGGCCGTGATGAACGCGACCTGGTCGCATGACAGCGCGTGGCTCGCCTACACCCGCACGGGCGCGAACTCGAACAACGCCTCGATCTGGCTCTACGACGTGGCCGCCGCCGAGAAGCACCAGGTGACGTCGGACTTCTTCAGCCAGAGTGACGTGACCTTCGACCGTGAGGGCGACTTCCTGTACTACGTCGGCCAAGGCAACTGGAGCCCGACCTACTCCTCGGTCGACTCGACCTGGATCTACCGCGGCGACGAGGTCGTTCACGTGGTTCCGCTGCGCGCTGACGTGGACTCGCCCTTCCTGAAGGAGGTCGACGAGGAGACCTGGGAAGAGGAGGGCGAGGAGTCGGACGCCGACGAAGACGAGGACGCGGAGGGCGACGAGGGCGAGAGCGACGATGACGTCGCCGACGCGGACGCTGACACCGCTGACACCGCTGACGCAGAGGCAGAAGAAGACGAAGAGGACGAAGAGGAGGAAGAGCCCCTGAAGATCGACATCGACGGCTTCGAGCGTCGCGCGGTCCGGCTCCCCATCGATCCGGGCAGCTTCGGCAGCCTCGCCGTGAACGACAAGGGCGCGCTGCTCTACGTCCGCGCCGGCGACTCCTCCGCCGACGTCAAGCTCTTCGACGTCAGCGCCGACGAGCCCGAAGAGAAGGAGGTGCTCTCCGACGTTCGGGGCTTCGTCCTGTCGGCGAAGGGCGACAAGATGCTCTACGCACAGGGCGGCAAGCCCCACATCGCCGGCGCGACCGACGGCGCCAAGGGCGAGCCGGTCTCGACCTCCGGCATGGACGTCTCGATCGAGCCCCGCGAGGAGTGGGCGCAGCTGCTGAAGGACACGTGGCGGATCTACCGCGACTTCTTCTACGTCGACAACATGCACGGCGTCGACTGGGACGGTGTCTACGCGAACTACGCGGCCATGCTCGAGCACGCCGCCAGTCGCCGCGACGTCGGCTATCTGATCGGGGAGTTCATCTCCGAGCTCAACGTCGGCCACGCCTACACGGGCGGCGGCGACATCGAGGGCGGCCCCTCGCGCGACGTGGGGCTACTCGGCGTGGACTTCGAGCTCGACGCGGGGGCCTATCGCATCGCGACGATCTACGAGGGCGCCGAGTGGGACAGCGATGCGCGCGGCCCGCTCAGCCAGCCGGGCGTGGACGTCGCCAAAGGGGACTACCTCCTCGCGGTGGACGGCCAGCCGCTCGACGCGGCGCGCGACCCCTGGGCCGCGTTCCTCGGCCTCGGCGGCGAGGTCGTCACGCTCACGGTCAGCGCGAAGCCGACCCTGGACGACGACGCCCGCGAGGTGGTCGTGCCGACGCTGCGCAGCGAGGGCGGCCTCCGCTACCGGAACTGGGTCGACGCGAAGCGCCGCTACGTCGACGAGAAGTCGGGCGGCCGCGTCGGCTATATCTACGTGCCCGACACGGGCGCCCGCGGGCAGAACGAGCTCGTGCGCCAGTTCCACGCGCAGAGCGCCAAGGACGCTCTCATTCTCGACGACCGCTGGAACGGCGGTGGGCAGATCCCGACGCGCTTCATCGAGCTGCTCAACCGGCCGCTCGTGAACTACTGGGGGCGCCGCGACGGCCGCGACTGGACCTGGCCCTACGACGCGCACTTCGGACCGAAGTGCATGCTCATCAACGGCGCCGCGGGGTCGGGTGGTGACGCCTTCCCCGCCTACTTCCGTCAAGCCGGCCTCGGCAAGCTGATCGGGATGCGCACCTGGGGCGGTCTCGTCGGGATCTCGGGCAACCCGGGGCTGATCGACGGCGCGCGCATCACCGTTCCGACCTTCGGCTACTACGACTCCGATGGGACGTGGGGGATCGAGGGTTACGGCGTGCCGCCGGACATCGAGGTCGTCGACGACCCCTCGAAGATGGCGAACGGGGGTGACCCGCAGCTCGACGTGGCGATCGCGGAGATGCTGGCCGAGATCGAGAAGAGCGGCTACCAGCCGGGTAGGCGTCCCGCGGCGCCCGACCGCAGCGGCATGGGCATCACGGACGAGGACAGGTAGCCGCTTCGAAGGCGGGTCGGGCCAGCGCTCGATCCGCTCGCGCAGCGAACGAAGAAGACCGGGGAGTCCGCTCGCGCGGGCTCCCCGGTCTCTGCTTCTCCACTTCCTCGGCGCGGCGCGTGGTTCGGCCTCGCGCCTAGTGAGCTTCAGCTCGCGACGAGCTTGCCCTGGCTGTCCAGCGCGCGCAGGTCGTCGTTTCCGCCGATGAACTCGCCGTCGAGCAGGATGATCGGCACGGTTCCGTGCCCGTACTCCTGCTTCTTCGCGCGCAGCCCTGTGGGGTCGCTGTCCATGACGTGGTTCGTGAACTCGATGCCGCGCTCCTCGAGGAGCTGCACGGCAGCGACGCAGAACGGGCAGTAGCTCGAGGTCCAGAGTTCGGCTTTCATGACTTGTGTGCCTCCTGTTGTCGGGGTCGGTCTTCGTGAGGGCCTGCGATTCGTGACCGGGGCCTGATTCGGGGCTTGGCCGCTCTCCGGCCGTGTCGGTGGGCCACAATGGCGAGCGTGGCAGGAGAGTAGGCCCGTGACGCGCTCTACGGAAGACCGGCGTCCGGCTCCCATCCGCCGCCCTGTTCACGCTGATCACCATGCCTGATCCCCTCGCGCTCGCCCTCGTCGCTATCCTCGGCGCCCTCCCCACGTCGATCCCCATGCAGCACCAAACGCCCGCCGGGGGTGCCACGCAGCACCCGGCCAACCACCTCGCCGGCGAGACCTCGCCGTACCTCCTCCAGCACGCCCACAACCCGGTGGACTGGTACCCGTGGGGCCCGGAAGCGCTCGAGCGCTCGAAGCAGGAGGACAAGCCGATCTTCCTCTCGATCGGGTACTCCGCGTGCCACTGGTGCCACGTGATGGAGCGCGAGTCGTTCGAGAACGAGGCCATCGCGGCCGTGATGAACGAGCACTTCATCAACATCAAGGTCGACCGTGAGGAGCGCCCGGACATCGACTCGATCTACATGAGCGCGGTGCAGCGCATGACGGGCAGCGGTGGATGGCCGATGTCGGTCTTCCTGACGCCCGATCTGAAGCCATTCATCGGCGGGACCTACTACCCGCCGACCTCCGCGCACGGCCGGCCCGGCTTCCCGGACGTGCTGCGCTACGCACACGATGCTTGGGTCAACCAGCGTGAGAAGGTCCTCGAGGCCGGCCAGCGCATGATGACCGAGCTCGAGTCGATGTCGACCAACGACACCTCGGGCAAGCTCCCCGACCGCGAGCTGCTCGCGACAGCGGTGACGACGAGCCTGCGCGGCTACGACGAGGTCCATGGTGGATTCGGCCAGCCGCCGCGCTTCGCCCCCAAGTTCCCGCACTGCACGCAGATCTCGTTCCTCTTGCGTTATGGCAAGGTCGCCGGCAACAAGTCGGCGCTGCACATGGCGGAGTCGACGCTCCAGCACATGGCGCGCGGCGGCATCTACGATCAGGTCGGCGGCGGCTTCGCCCGCTACTCGGTCGATCGCGAGTGGACCGTGCCGCACTTCGAGAAGATGCTGTACGACAACTCGCAGCTCGCGGCGGTCTACCTGGAGGGCTGGCAGGCGACGGGGGACCCGTTCCACCGGGAGATCGCGCGCGAGGTCCTCGACTACGTCCTGAAGGAGATGACGAGCCCGGAGGGCGGCTTCTACTCAACGACGGACGCCGACAGCGAAGGCGAGGAGGGCAAGTTCTTCGTCTGGAGCCTCGACGAGCTGCGCGAGCACTGCGGTGACGATGCCGACGTGGCGATCGAGTGGTTCGGCGCCTCCGCCGGCGGGAACTTCGAGGGCCACAACGTGCTCACGGCGCGCACGACGCTCGCCGCGGTCGCCGCGAGCCAAGGGAAGTCCGAGGACGAGGTGCACGAGGCCATCGAGCGCTGCAAGCAGAAGCTCTACACGGTCCGCGAGACGCGCATTCATCCGCTCCTCGACGACAAGATCCTCTCCTCCTGGAACGGCCTGATGCTGCGGGCGTTCGCGCGGGCCGCCGTCGTGCTCGACGAGCCGCGCTACCTGGCCGCGGCCCAGCGCAACGCGACCTTCCTGCTCGAGATCATGCGCCGCGAGAACGGCAGCCTGTTCCGCACGCGGCGCGAGGGCAAGGCGCACCTCGACGGCTACCTCGAGGACTACGCCTTCGTCACCCAGGGCCTCCTCGACCTGTACGAGGCGGACTTCGACCCGCGCTGGCTCGCCGCCGCGATCGAGTTCCAGAGCTACACCGACGAGCACTTCGTCGATCCGAAGGGCGGCTACTACCAGACGCCGGACGACGCGACCGACGTGCCGGTGCGCATGAACGAGACGAGCGAGAGCAGCATCCCCAGCGACATCGGCGTGGCGCTCCACAACGCGGCGCGCATCGCCCTGCTCGAGGGCGACCTCGAGCAGCTCGGTCTCGCGAAAGCAGGGCTCGCCGCGCACGCGGGTTCGATCCGCCGCTATCCGCCGGCCTTCGGCCAGCTGCTCCTGCTCACCGACTTCCTCACCAGCGACCCGCCCGAGGTCTACGTCGTGGGCGAGCGCGACGATCCGCGCGTGCAGGCGGAGCTCGAGGCGCTGCAGGCGCAGTTCCCGCCGGCGCGCGTCCTGGCGCTCGTCACTCCGGAGAACCGGGAAGCGCTCGCGAAGCTCCTGCCGGCGATCGAAGGCAAGGTCGCGCGGGGCGGCGCGCCGACCGTCTACCTCTGCCACGCGGGCGTCTGCGAGGCGCCGCGAATCCTGGAGTAGGGCGCGGCCGCCGTGGAGACTGCCGGCGTGAGCGGGGCCAGGCGGTGCCCAGCGCAAGCTCGCCGTCGCGCGCCTCGCGACCCTCGAAGACCTCGATCAGGTTCCGAGGCCGTAGCGCGACCAGAAGGCGCGGGCCGTTCGTTCGTCGGTGTGGACGAGCAGGACGACCGAGGCGCGCGCGGGCAGGCCGGGGGCGTCGCGGACCGCGCGCAGCTCGACGCGCGTGCAGCGCAGGAGCGGCGCCTCCGCCGGGTCGCGGAAGACCGTGGCGTGCATCTGCGCCACGGCCTGGTCGAAGGCGGGGCCCTCGTCGGGCAGCGCGATCGGAGCGTAGAGCGCTTCGTAGAACGTCGGTGCTCGGTCGCGGAAGTACGCGCGCGGCACGCGCTTGTCGTGGCCCGCGGTGCCTGAGCCCGGCTCGACCTCGCGCGCGGCGACCTCGCGGTTCACGAGGCCGTTGCGATCGAGAATGGTGACCTCGGAGTAGTAGGCGACAGCGCCGATCGCGCCGCCGGTCCACGTCTCCTCCGGGCCCGAGACGGCGGCCAGCGCGTGGCCGAGCCAGGTGTTGCGCTCGGTGTTCGCGGCGCCGGTGCTCCAGCGCTCCCACTCGGTCTGGTAGCCGATGCGGAACTCGCGGAAGTAGAGCGCCTCGCGCCAGGAGCGCGGCACGAGCGCGACGTCGAGCAACGGGAGCGCAGCGACGGCGATGGCGGCCAGGCCGAGTCCGAGCCGCGCGCGGCTCGAGAAGCGCTGTAGGCCCACGACGAACAGCACGGCGAAGAACGCCGAGGCGGGGGCGAGGAAGCGGAAGAACGGCATCCAGTCGCCGCCGGTCAGCACGCTGTAGTCGAGCGCGCCGCCCGCCATGACGAAGGCGGAGGTCGTGAGCGCGCGTCGGCGGCCGCGCTCGGCGACGAGCGGCGCGCAGAGCGCAGCGACGGGCCACACGAACAGCAAGGCCCAGGTGGCGAGCCCCTTCAGGCCGCGGACCAGGGTCGCGCCCGAGACGCCGGACTTGGCCAGCACGGTGTTGGCGACGAGCTCGCCGTAGACGGCCTGGCGCAGCGCGAGCTGCGCGACCAGCACCCCGGCGGAGACGCCGAGGAACAGGGCGATGCGGCGCCGCGGCAGGTCGCTGCGCAGAGCGACGAACGCCGCCAGCCACAGCCCGCCGATCCACAGGAAGCCCTCGACGCGGGTCAGGACAAGCGCGCCGCCGACGAGCCCCGCGAGGAGTCCGAGGCGCGTCTCGGCGGAGGCGACGGCGTCGCGATCGGCGCCGCCCGCGCCTTGCTCGGCATCGACCGCCGCCGGCTCGGCGACGAGCAGCGTCCACGCACCGAACAGCAGCAGCCCGAACAGTGCGGTCTCGAGCCCGCCCGTGGCCCACACGCCGAAGACCGGGTAGGCCGCGAGCGCGAGCGTGCCGAGCAGCACGCTCCAGCCGTCGAGCGCGAGCCGCTGCGCGAGGAAGCGCTGAACGAGGACGACAGTCCCCGCCGCGCACAGCACCGAGAGGACGTTGGCGAGGCTCTCCGGCGCGGCGCCGAGCGCGCGTCCGAGCGCGAGCAGTGCGACCCACGAGAAGTTGCTGTAGCCCTCGACGGGCTCGGCTCCGCTCGAGAGGTCGTACACGAGCCCCTGGCCCGTCGCCCAGTGCACCGCGTAGCGAAACGAGATGAACGCGTCGTCGATCAGGAACGCGCTGCGCCAGACGACCAGACCGAGGACGGCGAGCGCCAGCGGCAGCGCGACGCGACCCGCGACGGGCGCGGCGGGGGAGTCCGGCCCGCCAGCCGTCACTCGTCCGCGAAGGGGCAGGCGACGAAGTGGCCGTCGCCGTTCTCGATCAGGGCGGGGACGTCCTCGGCGCACTCGGGCCGCGCGATCGGGCAGCGCGTGCGGAAGCCGCAGCCGGTGGGCTTGGCGAGCGGCGTGGGGATGTCGCCCTCGAGGATCGTGCGGCCCGCGCGGTCGGAGCGCGGGTTCGGCTGCGGAACGGCGGAGAGCAGCGCCTTCGAGTACGGGTGCCGCGGGTTCTTGTAGACCTGGTCCGCGCTGCCGATCTCGACGATGTTGCCGAGGTACATCACGGCGATGCGGTCGGCGATGTGATAGACGACCGAGAGATCGTGCGCGACGAAGATGTAGGTCAGGCCGAACTCGCGCTGGAGTTCCTGCATCAGATTGATGACCTGCGCCTGGACGGAGACGTCGAGGGCGCTGACAGGCTCGTCGGCGATGATCAGGTCGGGCCGCGTGGCGAGCGCGCGCGCGATGCCGATGCGCTGGCGCTGGCCGCCGGAGAACTCGTGCGGGTAGCGCTCGGCGTACTGCGGCTGGAGCCCCACGCGCTCGAGCAGCTCGAGCACGCGCTGCTTGCGCTCCGGCTTCGAGAGCTGCGTGTGGATCTTCATCGGGCTCTCGATGATCTGCTGGACCGTCATGCGCGGGTTCAGCGACGAGAACGGGTCCTGGAAGATCATCTGGACGTCCGCCCGGTACGGGCGCATCTCGCCGCGCGCGAGCCCATTCAGGTTCTTGGGCTCGAGCTCCGCGTGCTTGCGCGGATGGAGCAGCACCTCGCCCGAGAGCTCGACGTCCGGGTACATCGGCTTGTGCAGGTTGATCACCGCGCGGCCGACAGTCGTCTTGCCGGAGCCCGACTCGCCGACGAGGCCGAGGATCTCGCCCTGCTTCAGCGTGAAGCTGACGCCGTCCACGGCCTTCACCGTGCCGACCTTGTGACGCAGCACGCCGCCGTAGACGGGGAACCACACCTTGAGGTCCTTGACCTCGAGCAGCGGCTTCTCGGTGGCGCTCATGCCTTCTCCTCCACGAGGTGGCAGCGCACGCAGTGGCCTTCAGCGACCTGGTGCAGCTTCGGGATCTCGGTGCGGCAGCGGTCGACGACCTCGGGGCAGCGCGTGTTGAAGCGGCAGCCGGTCGGGAAGTCGAAAATGCTGGGGACGTTGCCGGGGATGGCCTCGAGCGGCTTCCCCTTGTCCTGCATGTGCGGGATGCTGTTCAGCAGGCCGCGCGTGTACGGGTGCTGCGGGTCGTCGAAGATGTCGATGACCGACGCGACCTCCTGGATCTGTCCGCCATACATCACGATGACGCGGTCGCAGGTCTCCGCCACGACTGCGAGGTCGTGCGTGATGAGCAGGATCGAGGCGCCCTCGCGGCTCTTCTGCAGGTCGGCCATCAGCTCGAGGATCTGCGCCTGGATCGTGACGTCGAGCGCCGTCGTCGGCTCGTCCGCGATCA
>CAYGST010000116.1:0-10911 GCA_964352415.1 uncultured Planctomycetaceae bacterium
GGCAGGGGGGCGGATGCAGCGTTGCCGCAGGGGCGGCGGGCTACTTCCGCGTGCGCGAGTAGAACGGGAGGGCGCACAGCTCGACCGGCTGGCGCTTGCCGCGGATGTCCATCTCGAGAGTGCGGCCGGCTTCGGCCAGCGCGACCGGCACGTAGGCCGTGCCGATGTTCGTCCCGAGCGTGGGGGAGACGGCGCCGGAGCAGACCTCGCCGACCTGCTGTTCGCCGTCGAACAGCGCGTAGCCCTGGCGCGGCACGCGCTTGCCAGCGGTGGTGAGACCGATCAGCTTGCGGGTCGGCGCCGCCTTCACGGCCTCGAGCGCTGAGCGGCCGACCCAGTCGCCCTTCTCCTCCTTGAAGGAGATGCCGAAGCCGAGGTCGGCTTCGACAGGATTGTGGCTCTCGTCGATCTCGTGGCCGTAGAGGGGCATCCCGGCTTCGAGGCGCAGCGTGTCGCGCGCGGCGAGGCCGATCGGCTCGACGCCGACCTCCTTGCCCGCCTCGAGCAGGCCCTTCCAGATGCGCTCGGCCTCGGCGTTCGGGAAGTAGAGCTCGTAGCCGGTCTCGCCGGTGTAGCCCGTGCGGCTGATGCGCGTGTTCGCGAGGCCGCAGACCGTCGCGAAGGTGAACTTGTAGTAGCCGAGGTCGTCGATCGAGCCCTCGAGCACCTTGTCGAGCACCTCCGCCGAGCGTGCGCCCTGGAGGGCGATCATCGTCTCGCGCTCGGTGCGGTGGTCGATCGTGACGTCGAACCCGTCCGTGTGCTCGTTCATCCAGGCGACGACCGCGTCCGTGTTCGACGCGTTGACGACGAGGTAGACCTCGTCCTCGCCGCGGTAGACGAGAAGGTCGTCGATCGGGTTGCCGTCGGCCTTGCAGAACAGCGTGTAGCGGATCGAGCCCGTCGGGATCTTCGCGACGTAGTTCGTCGCGATCCGGTCGAGGTAGGCGACCGCGTCGGGGCCCGTGACCGAGATGCGGCCCATGTGGCCCAGGTCGAACAGCCCGGCGCGCTCGCGCACGCACTTGGCCTCCTCGAGGATCGGTCCGTACTGCAGCGGCATGTGCCAGCCGCCGAAGTCGACCATCTTGGCGCCCGCCTGTTCGTGAACGGAGTGCAGGGGAGTCTGCTTCATGGCTCGGAGGGAGTCGGTGCGCCGGCGGCGCGGAGGGGGGGAGTGGGGTGCTACGAAATAGGGGCGCCCAGCCTCGTCGGCCATGGCGCCCCTGTTCATGCTCCCGCCCGGGGGCGGTTGTTCAGGAGGAATCCGATCCAGGGTCCCTTGTGCCTGAGAGTTTCGCCCGCGCGCGGACTTGCCCCTTCGGCGTCCGGCGGGCCGCAGCCCCCGGAACTCTCCCACTGGTCGGTCTCGGTCGCGCAGAGGGTAGTCCATCGCGCTTCCGAGGCCAAGGGCTGGGGCGCCCGTGAGGGCCGGAAAGGGCCCCTGGAGGTCCCCGACCGCCTTGCGGATCCCGGGATAGGGTTCGAGTGGAGAGATCCGTCTCGCTCCACTCCCCTGACTGTTCCTTATGCAATCGAGAACCCCGCACCGCCTCCTGGGCCTCCTCGCCGCCCTGGCCCTCGCCGGGCCGGCCGCCGCCCAGACCCCGCCGCCCGGCTTTGCTGGCCCGTTCGAGCTCGGACTGCGCTGGCTGCACGCCGCGGATCTCGCGAACCCGTGGCTCCCGAACCACGTGTCCTTCGGCGCCGGCGGGGAGCTGGTCTGGGTCGGCACCGGGGTCGGTGAGCGCGGCGTGCGGCTGTTCTCGACGCCTTCCAGCGGGGTCGTGCTGCAGCCGGAGGCCACCGACGCCGCGCTGCACGCGGCCAGCTTCGTCCTGAACGCCCGGGCCGCCGACGATCCGTCGCGCCTGTTCAACCTCGCGCAGTTCCCCGAGCCGGACGCGTTCAGCCGGCGGACGGTCGTCACGCGACACGACGCGCTGCAGGCATCGAGCGGCTTCGGCGCGGCCTGGAGCTACGCCTTCGGCTTCCTGACCAACGGCCCCGCGCAGCTCGACGTCGACGATGCCGGGGACGTCGTCGCCGCCGCGGCGATCCTGCCGGGCGCGGGCGTCGTGCGCGTCGCGCGCCTCGACGGAGCGACGGGGCAGCCGCTCTTCGAGCGCGACCTGTTCTCCGGCGGGCTGGACTCCATCGCCCTCTCGGGTGACGGCACCCACGTGGCGCTCGGGCTCGGCTCCCGCCTGGTCGTGCTCGACGCGGCGGGCGTCATCGTCCACGACGAGCTCCTCGGCGCCACCGTCACGGGCCTCGACCTCGACGCCGCTGGCGCGCGCCTCGTCGCCGGCCTGGCGGGCGAGCTGCGCGTCTACGATCGCAGCGGCGTGAGCTTTGCGCTCGCCGCGCTGCACGCCGGCGACTCGAACGAGCTGGCCTCGCGGGTCGCGATCGCGCGCGACGGCGAGACCTACGCGGCCGCCTGGTGGCGCTTCCGCGCGCTCGACAGGCTGCGCTACGAGGTCTACGAAGGCGCCGGACACGTCCGCGTCAATCACCTGGTTCAGCCCGGACTGCCGGGCGGACCGCAGAACGCGCCCGTCGGCGTCGCGCTCTCCGCGGACGGCTCGCGCATCGCGTTCGGCTCCTGGGGCCACCTGAACGGCGACCCGGAGGTCGTGCTGCTCGAGCGCGGCGTGGCCGCGCCGGTCCTGGAGGTGGACCTCCCGGGCAGCGCGCTCGGCGTGGACCTCGATCCGTCGGGGACGCGCGTGGCGGTCGTGACGAAGAACCTGCACGCGAACCAGGTCGGCTCGACCGGCGAGGTGCGCGTCTACGACACGGGGGAGCGCGACCTCGAGCTGCTCGAGCCAGCGCGGCTCGGTGGGGACCTGAAGGTCGCCGCGCGTCAGCCGGGTGCGAGCTTCGGCCTGTTCCTGATCGGACGTCGGCTGGACCAGCCCGTCACGATCCCCGGGACGACCGGGCTGCTGCACCTGGATCGGAGCCAGCGACTGCGCGTGATCGCTCGACCGGCGGGGGCGGACGGACGCTCGGACCTCAGCCTGCCGCTTCCGCAGCACCCGGCGCTGCTGGGCTACGACGTGTCCGTGCAGGTCGCGCACCGCGTCAGCGGTCAGCTCGTTCTGGGCGAGACCGTGCTGGATCCACTGCTGTACTAGAGGGCGCCCGAGCCACGTCTTGATCTCTTACTCGCGGCGAGTCGCAGGTGGAGCCGGCCGCCGCGCGTCGACGCGGGACGGTGGAAAGAACTTCCCGTACGGGCGGAAAGTGCGCGCGCAAAAGGGCTAGGCCGCAGCCTGTCGGGCGGGGGAGGGCGCGACGCCGGCAGAGCCAGTCGTGCGCGACGTGTCGCACTCGGTCGAGACGCGCCCCGGGCTGACGCGGATTGGGGGAGATCGCATCAAGAAGGCCTGGGCAGTCGTCGATAGGGCCGGAGTTCCGCCCCGCGACCCCAGCGAGGCGGCCCCCACTCCTTATCGAACGCCGCCCTGGCCGTCCCCGATCTCGGCATCTCAGGGTTGTTCGTATTCATCGCTTGTCGTGAGGACATTCGCAATGACCCTCAGCATCCGTGCCTGCCCGTCCCTCCTCTGTGCTCTGACCCTCGTGGTCGCCTCCTGCTCCTCCGGAAGCGGTGGAGGCGGAAGCGTCGGCACGTTGCAGAGCAGCGTGCAGAACCTGACGCTGGATCCGGACGGTACGACCACCGTCCTGACCTTCTCGCAGGCACCGCTCGCCGTCGGCCCGACGAACTTCACCGCTGACGGTGGCCAGACCGCTCTCACCGCGACGCAAGTCGGGGCCGAGGTCACCGTGGTCTGGGACGACTTCGTCGCGCCCTCTCACACGATCACGGTGACGGGTCTGCCCGGCATCTTCGACGGTACGACGAGTCCGAGCACGACTGACGGCTCGGCTCCGACGTACACGATCACGGGTTCCGCGATGAACGCCGGTCTCGGAGCGGACACGCTCGAGGTCACGTTCAGCGGTCCGCGCGTCGCCGAGGCGATCGCCGAGGACCCCGCGAACTGGGACCTGCAGGTCAACGCGACCTCGCTCGACCTCACGGGCTCGACCTTCGATCTGACGCCGGCGACCCAGGTCCTCGCGATCACGTTCGGTTCGAGCGCGCACCTGCACTCCACCTTCACCCTGGCCGCCACGGGCGTGACCAGCGTGTCGGACGTCGCGGTCTCCTCGACCCCGACGGGCGGCGTCGCCGCCGGTGATGCAGCCGCGCCCTCGCTCGTCAGCGTGGAGCAGAACCTCACCGAGGACGAGTTCGGCCGCGTGGTCGACTTCACCTTCGACGAGGCCATGAGCCCCGCCTTCAGCCAGACGATCGGGAACTTCTCGGCTGCAGGCAACTCGACCACCTCCGTGACGCAGCCCTCGGCGGGCGTGCTCCGGGTGACGTTCAACCAGCCCGTGATCCCGGGGGTGAACACGGTGACGCCGTCGAACATGATGGACGTCCACGGCAACACGGTCGCCCTCGGCAGCCAGGCCGTGGCGCAGTCGTCGCCGGTCGTCAACTCCTTCGCCTCGAACGACGCGGTCACGGTCGCGAACGTCGGCGGTGACTACATCGAGGCCGTGTTCGCGCAGGCCTTCGACGCCACCGAAGCCGAGGACGACTCGAACTGGACCCTCGTCGTGGACGGCGTCGGCATCATCGAGTCCGACCAGACCTTCACGTACGACTTCCTCGCGAAGACGCTCCGGATCGACCTCGACTTCGACATGGTCAACGGCGACGCGTTCTCGCTGACCGGCAACAGCGTGCTCGAGGTGGACGGCCAGACCTTCAGCCTTGCCAGCGCGGGAACGGTCGACGGTGACGTCGCTGCCCCCACGGTCGTCAGCGTTCTTCAGAACCGCACGCAGGACCCGACTGGCCAGATCCTCGATGTCACCTTTTCGGAGGACATCGACGCCGCCGCGGTCGCCACGCTGCCCAACTGGAGCGTCACGGGACTCACCGTCGCGGGCGCCGCGCTGCTCGGTTCGCCGAACATCGTGCGCCTGACGCTCACGGGCGGTCCGGCCGTCCCGGGCATCGCGACCCTCACGGCGACCAACCAGATCGACCTCGCTGGGAACGCCATGGGCGCCGCGGTCGGCGTGGCGATCACGTCGAACGACACCACCGCGCCGAACATCACGGTCACGAGCGCCGAGGCGTTCGAAGGGGCCGACAACGACACCGTCACGGTCAACTTCGACGATGAGATGGTCGAGGCGCAAGTCGAGAATCCGGCCAACTGGAGCATCGAGTCGCCGATCGGTCTCGGGATGGATACGGCGGCCGCGAGCGTGGAGTACAACCGGGTCACCGGCCAGGCGACGCTGACCTTCGACGCCGGCAACGCGGTTTACTTCGAGCAGGGCAACGCCTACCGCGTGACCGTCTCGACGATGACCGACATCGGTGCGAACGCCGTCACCGCGACCTCGCTCGACGGCACCATCGCCTTCGAGACGACCAAGCCCGTCGCCGAGTCGGCTTGGCGTGACGGCGCCGTGACGACCCAGGCCACCGTGCGCTTCAGCGAGCACATGAAGGACCTGGACGACCTCTTCGATCCGTCGACCAACCTGACGGGCACGCGCTACGTCGTCCGCGACAGCGGCGGTGTCCTGCGCGGGATGCCGACGGCGGCGACGCCGGTCGACGGCGGCCTCGGCGGGCTGCTCGACTTCGGCTTCGTCATCAACGCTGGCGACACGATCGACGTGCTCGGCGGTACTGACCTGGTCGGGAACTACATGTACCCGGCGCTGCTCCTCCCGCTCACTGCGGAGGACGTCAACGAGCCGGACTTCGGCGCCCAGACGACGCCGCTGCTCGCCGTCTCCGGCGAGCGCAACGACGTCATCACGCTGAAGTTCGACCGCACGCTCAGCACCTGGGGCACGCACGATCCGTCGAACTTCACGATCACGGACGGCACCCCGCTCGATCTCGAGCAGGCGACCTTCGAGTTCGACGGCGTCGACGAGGTCACGATTCAGCTCGACGGGGGCAACTCGGACTCGCTGACCGCGGCCAACACCTACGACGTGACGGTGGACAACCTGCTCAGCGAGCAGGGCGTCGAGATGAGCTCGGCGTCGACCCTGAACACCGTCGCCGTCTCCGGCGACACGGCGACGGCGCCGACGGTGGGGCCGACCAGTGTCCGCATCGACCGCGCGTTCCCGAACGCCCTGCTGGTCTTCGCCGATGAGGCGCTCGACCCCGTGGCGGCCGAAGACGAGTCGCGCTGGTACTACGCGGCCTCGACCTTCCCGACCTCCGCGATCCAGGTGGACCCGACGACCGTTCGCTTGACCTTCCCGGTCAACCCGAGCGCTGGTCAGAACCTCGCCTACAACGTCATGGACCTGGCGGGCAACGAAGGCGGCGCCGCCGCTCAGGCCGTCCAGGCCTCGGAGAACACTCCGCCGGCCCTCGTCTCCGTCTCGGGGACCGCGGTCCCCGGTGTAGGTGGTGATTTCATCACGGTGGTGTTCAACGAGCCGGTGGACAGCGTCTCCGGCCTCGACGCCTCGAACTACACCGTGACGAACAACGGCGCGCCCTTGAACCTGACGTCCGCGGACGGCTGGTACGACAGCACCTCCTACGCCGTGAACTTCTTCCTGGCTGACGGCCACGAGTTCGACGCCGACGAGGCGATCTCGGTCACGGTTCAGAGCGTCTCCGACCACAGCAGCAACGTCATGCCGGCCCCCGTGGCCCTCGGCGGTGCGGTGAGCGGAGACACGACGACTGCGCCGACGGTCACCAGCGCCTACGTCAACTACCGCGAGAACGCCTTCGGGCTCCTGGTGGACGTGCAGTTCGACGAGGCGCCGGACGAGACCTTCGTCACGAACCCGTTCAACTGGACCGTCACCGGCGGCGGCTCGATGGTCGTCCTGGGCGTCACCAGCATCGACGGCGACGAGTACCGCGTCGCGCTCTCCGCAGCGCTGGGCTCGGGCGACGAGCTCGAGATCGCCACCGGCCTCCCGGACCTCGCTGGCAACCTGACCGTGGCTCCGACGACCGTCACCGTCGCCGAGTAGTCCGCCACGGACGACTAGAGGCCCGTCGCTCCATTCGGGGCGACGGGCCTCGGCAATTCCAGCCCGAGGAACCCGTGCACGACTTCAGATCCGACGAGCTGGCGCCCGATAGCCAGAGTGGACTTCCGGGAGGGGATATGCCTGGGGACCTGGAGACGCATGCGAGGGATGGCGCTTTGACCTCTACGACCAAGACCGATTTCTCTGTCGACGACGTTGTGAACGCTCTCACGAATCCGCCTTCGGGGGAAGAGGGAGTGATCATGGAGCTGAAGGACCAGCTGCTACGGGCCGCCGCCGAGGTGGACCGTCGCACTGCCGAGACCTTCGGCCGAGCGCTCGTGGATAGCTTGTGCGACGACCCCGGCGACGTCCGGCGGCTCGAAGCTCTACTCATCCTCGGCTTGGCTCATCCGCCAATCCTGGGGAAGTACCACGTGTCGCTGGCTCAGGAGGGTCGCCGTCTGTGCGCCCTGCTCGAGAACATCGGCGAGTCCGAGCGTTCGCGCAGCTTCCTCGAGATGCTGGCCGAGCACCTGCCCGAGGAGCGTGAGCTCCAGCAGGATCTCTCCAGCCTCCTGCGTCGCAACGGCGACGTCGACGAGCTCGTGGACCGCTGCCTGAAACACGCGGACGAGGCCGTCCAGGACAACCGTCCGATGGACGCCATCCCGTGGCTCCAGGAGGTGTTGCTGCACGACCAGACGCGCCGCGACGTGGCGCGCATGATCCGCGATCTCCGCTATCAGGAGATGGAGACGAGCCGCCGTTCGCGCCGCCGCAACCGCATCGTGCTGCTGCTGGTGGTGATCTCTACGACGCTCAGCGCGCTGTTCGTCCGCGAGCACAAGATCGGCGAGGAGTACGCCGCCCTGCCGCCGGCCGCGATCGAGGACGTGTCGGCTCTCAACGCCCGCATCGATGGCATCGATGGGCTGATCGCGGGCAACCGCTTCTGGTTCGGCATGTTCGGGGTCGTCGGCGAGCGCAGCGAGCTGCGCAAGCAGAAGGATCGCCTCGAGTCCATGCTGGCCGAGGCCGAGCGTCGCCGCATCGCCAAGGAAGGCGACCGCGCCGCCAACGCGGAGTCGCTTCGACTGCGCGCGATCGATGCCGTGGCCGGCGCCAAGTACGAGGTCGCCCTCGGGCTGTTCAAGGAGTCCCTCGCGCAGGGCGCCCCCGACTGGGAGCGACGCGAGCGGGTCCAGCGCAACATCGAAGCCATCGAGGAGCTCCTCGAGGGACGCAAGTAATGTTCGATCGGATCCTCTCCAAGGGGCGCGCGCGTAACCTCGCGAAGCGCCTCGTCAGCGAGCCGACAGTCGAGAACTACCTCGCGCTGGCGCAGAGCTACGTGGCCGCCGGCCAGCTCAGCGAAGTGACTCGCGTCTGTGACGAAGCGCTCGGTCTGCACACCGGCTGCGTCGACCTTCAGCGCATGAAGCAGCGCGCCCAGGCCCTCGCTCGCGAGGATCGGGTGCGCGAGCTCCAGCGGCAGCTGAAGCAGTCGCCGCGCCCGGCGCTCTACAAGGAGCTGTGCGAAACGCTGCTTGCAGCCGGACGCCTCTCGCGAGCCGAGGACGTCGCCACCGAGTGGTACGAGACCTCCAAGGATGACGAAGCGCTCTACCTGCACGGCGCCGTCCGCGCCGAACGCTACTTCGCCGACCGTCGGCGCGACGACGCCCGCTTGGCGCTCGAGCGCTTCGAGACCTTCAAGCGTGCTCACCCTTCGGACGCACGTCCGCTCCGCGCGCAGCTGGCGATCTACAGCCGCTGCGGCGCGTGGAACGAGGCGCGGACGACGCTCGCGCGCCTGCTCGAGCTGTTCCCCGGGGAGCCGGCCCTCGAGGCGCGCTTCCGCACCGTGGCCTCCCTGGCCGAGAAGTCGAAGGGCCTGGATCCGGCCCTTCGCGAGGTCGAACGGACCGGACGCTTCGTCGACGACGAGTCGGAGTCGGAGCGTGGAGACAGCGCTCTCTCGTTGCGCCCGATGCTCCAGAAGATCGCCGAACGAGAGGGCGTGACCGGCGCGTTCTACGTGCGCGGAGGTACCGCGCTCGTTCAGGGGCCGCGAGGTGCGAGCGCTGAGCGCTATGCCCGCGGTGTCCGCGAGATCGTCAGCACGGCGCGCGGTGCAGCGCGCCGGCTCGGGCTCGGTACACCGACCGATGTGCAGGTCGAAGGCGACTTCGGGAGTCTCTGTATCCGACCGGGATCGGTTGGCGCGGCGGCGCTCTGGGTCGAAGGACGACCGAACCAGCGGACCGAAGAGGCCCTGGAAATGCTCATGGGAAACGCCAACTCGAACGGCGGAGGTGAGGCGTGAAGCGAGTCCTGGATCCCCTGGCGCGCATCCCCGGAGTCCGGCGCGCCCTGCTCATCTCACGGGACGGAGTGCCGATCGCGCACTTGTCGCCGAAGCTCGCGGGCGCTGCCAAGGACGAGCGCGCGTGGGCGGACTCGGCCGAGGACGAGAGCGCCTTCGCCGGGATGGCCACGAGCCTCCTCAACGAGATTCACCGCTCGGTGGATCCGTTGTCGTGGGGGCGTCCGCAGCGAGTCGTGATGCGCGCGGCGCGTGGGACGCTGGTCCTTCTGGTCACGGAGCGCGTGATGATCTCCGTGGAACTCGATCGCGGGATGTCAGCCGAGGAGCTGCGTCTGCCGATGGAAGCGGTGCTGGCCCGCATGGAGCGGACCATGACACGAGACACGGAAGCGAAGCCGGCCTTCACGGGCGTGCTTGCTTCCGAGGAGCCTCCGGGATTGTTCCCGGGCGCCGAACAACCCGCGCTCGACACCCCGTCGACGTATCAGATGCCCACCGGGAACGAAGTCCCCGAAACCACCACTGAGAACTGACCCATGGTTCAGATCAACTTCGCTCAGAAACAGGTCAACGCGAAGATCGTCTACTACGGGCCCGGCATGTCGGGCAAGACGACCAACCTCGAGGTGATTCACCAGCGTGCCCCCGAGAACAACCGCGGCGACTTGACGAGCATCAGCACCGAAGGAGATCGGACGCTGTTCTTCGATTTCATGCCCCTCGACCTGGGAACGGTCGCTGGCATGCGCACGTGTTTCCAGATCTACACCGTCCCCGGTCAGGTCTACTACAACTCGACGCGCAAGCTGGTTCTCCAGGGTGTCGACGGCGTGATCTTCGTCGCGGACTCCTCTCCGAACATGATGGAGGAGAACCTCGAGTCGCTGCGTAACCTCGCGGAGAACCTCGAGGAGTACGGCCGCTCCATCGACGAGATGCCGATGGTCATCCAGTACAACAAGCGCGACATGCCCGGCGCTCTGCCGATCGAGGAGCTCGAAGAGAAGCTCAACGCGGTCGGCGCGCCCGCCTTCGAGGCGATCGCGAACACCGGGCAAGGCGTCTTTCCGACGCTGAAGGCCGTCGCGGCGTGTGTCCTCGAGTCCTTGCACAAGCAGCAGGGTGGGGGAAACGGGGCGGCTCCGCCGTCCAGCGACGACGCGTCCGCTCCTGGCGCCCCCCTTCCGAACGTCTCGCCGCAGGCGGCGGCGAATGCCCACGCGCAGGCGAGTACGCCTCCGCCGGCTCCGTCCGCGCCGAGTCCGCAGCCCGTGGCTTCGGCACCGAACTCGTCGCCTGCGCCGGCGCAGCCCGTCGCCCAGCACCCGACGACCGGTCGCCCGACCATGTCGATGAGCCAGACGGGCTTCCACAAGGCCCAGACGGGCTTCCACAAGGCGTCCTCCGTTCCGCTTGGACAGCAGGCCCAGGCGCCGGCGAGCCCGCAGGCTTCGACGGCTCCGGCTCCCGCTCCCCAGGCCGCTCCGGCTCCCCCGAGCGGGGGCCTCCAGATGCGT
>CAYGST010000117.1:0-10861 GCA_964352415.1 uncultured Planctomycetaceae bacterium
GGCAAGGTGGTCGTGCTGAACGGCGGGGGCGACCCCGGACCGACCTTCGAGATCGCGACCAAGGCGGGGCTCGCTCCCGTGAGCGCACGCCTTCAGGGAACGGCCCTGGTCGAGTCGACCCGCGGCTCCCTCGTCGGCCACCTGACCTACGACCTCGAGGACGCCAGCGGCGAGCTGAAGTGCCAGGCCGAGGAGTCGATCGAGGCGATCACCCTGACGGTCGGCAGCGGCTACCGGCGCATCGTTCGCTTCATGGGCGGCCACGCGACGGAGACGATCGTCCCGCGCGCGCTGCGGGACCCCGAGCTGTCGCTGCTGCGCGTCACCGAGGAGGGCCACGAGCTCTACCTGCGGCCGCTGCACACCGGCGCGGTCGAGGTCAGCGCGTGGTTCCTCTACCGACCTGGCGGCACCGAGTTCACGCCCGGCGAGGGGGCGAAGGCCGCCTCCGCCGCGCAGCGCTTCGAGGTCCGCGAGCGCGAGCTGTGCGCGCTCGACGCGCTCGTCGTCCAGATCTCCGCCCCCCTTTTCGAAGAGCTCGGCCGCGACGCGGTCGAAGCCGCCCTGCTCGAGGAGCTGTCCCGATGAGTCGTCTCCGAACCCGCCTCACCGCCGTCGTCTTCGCTGGCGCCTCGATCGTCGGCACCGCGCTTGCGTTGGAAGACGCCGCGCCCGCTCAGGACGACGCCGCCGCCGCGCAGGCCGAGCCTGCACCCGCGCAGAACGAGAACGACCACTGGACCGTCGATTACCTCACGCCGCCCGACGGCGAGGTGCTCGAGGTCGGCGGTATCGACTTCCTGCCCGACGGCCGTCTGATCTGCTCGACGCGTCGCGGCCAGGTCTGGATCGTCGAGAATGCGCTCGCCGAGGATCCCGCCGACGCCGTCTTCACGAAGTTCGCCGAGGGCCTCTGGGAGGGGCTCGGTCTCGCAGTCGTGAACGGCGAGATCTACGTCGTGCAGCGCACGGAGCTCTCGCGCCTCGTGGACACCGACGGCGATGACCTCTGCGACCGCATCGACACGATCTGCGACGACTGGGGCGTGTCGGGCAACTACCACGAGTTCGCCTTCGGACTGCCCGTCGACGGTGACGGCAACTTCTACGTCTCGCTGAACGTGTCCTTCTTCAGCCCGAAGTGGTGGCACGGCAAGTCGCCGGTGCCGTACCGCGGCTGGGTGCTGCGCATCTCGCCAGACGGCGAGATGACGCCGATCGCGATGGGCATGCGCTCGCCGTGCGGCCTCGGCTTCAACGCGCAGGGCGACCTCTTCGCGACCGACAACCAGGGCGACTGGATGGCCGTCTGTCCGATCGTCCACGTGCAGGAGGGCAACTTCTACGGCCACCCGGCCTCGCTCGACTGGACCGCTGAGTACCTCGCGACGCGCACCAAGACCAGCGACACCATTCCGCCGGGTCGCGAGCGCGCGCCCGCGGCCGCGTGGATCCCCTACGACTGGTCGCGCTCGACCGGAAACCTGGTGCCGGACCAAACGGGCGGCGCTTTCGGTCCGTTCAAGGACCAGCTGATCGTCGGCGAGGTCACGAACGGCATGGTGCTGCGGGCGCAGCTCGAGAAGGTGCGCGGCGAGTACCAGGGCGCCGTGTTCCCGCTGCGCCAGAAGGTCGGCTCGACGGCGCGGGTCGCCTTCGCGCCGGATGGCACGCTGTTCTGCGGGCTGACGAACCGCGGCTGGGGCGGGCTCTCGCCGGCGGACGGTCTGGCGCGCGTGCGCTTCACCGGCGTCACGCCGATGGAGGTCGAGCGCGTGCACCTCGTGCAGGACGGCTTCGACATCACGTTCACGCTGCCGCTCGCGGACGACGTGGCGCCGAGCGCGGATCAGCTCGCGCTGACCGACTACGACTACGACTACTGGTGGGAGTACGGCTCGCCGGAGCGCGACCACACCGAGCTCGAGGTCGGCTCGGTCGAGCTGGCGGGGGACGGCCGCACGCTGCGCTTCCGCGGCGTCGACCTCGCCGCGGGGCGCGTCGTGCGCGGCAAGCTCTCCGGCATCGTCTCGGCGAGCGGTCTGCCGCTCCTGCACGAGGAGTTCGCCTACACGATCAACCAGCTGCCCGAGGGCCCGCCGAGCGACAGGCTCGTCGTCAAGGTCGTCCCGCCGCCGCCGGCCAAGGCCTCCGAGCAGGAGGGCTGGCTGCGGCTGACCTGGGGCGACGCACTGGACGTCTGGGACGGCGACGGCTGGGAGCTCGTCGACGCCGAGCTCGACGCCACGGACCCGACGCGCTTCGCGACGCGGCCGGGCGTCGGCGCGCTCTGCAACACCGCGAGCGCCGCGCCCGAGGACTTCGTCTCGCAACCCTCCTTCGGCGACGCGCGCATCAGCTTCAGCTACATGCTGCCCGCGGGCGGTGAGTCGGCGGTCTACGTGATGGACCGCTACGCCGTCGCGCTGCGCGACACGCCGGGCGGCGTCGAGTTCGTGGAGGGCGCCTCGGGCACCGTCCTCGGCGGCGAGGGCTTCGAGTCACGCGCGCCCGTCCGCGGCGTGCACGGCGCCACGGGCCAGTGGCACGAGATGGAGCTGTTCTTCCGCGGGCCGCGCTTCGACGGCGACGGGAACAAGACGGAGAACGCGCGCTTCGACCGCATCTCGATCGACGGCATCGAGGTGCAAGGCCGCGTCGAGCTCGCGGGCCCGTCCGAGGGCGGCGCCGCTGGCGAGGTTCGAACCGCGCCGCTGCGCCTCGTCGGCACGCGCTCGCCGGTCGCGATCGGCAACGTGCAGGTCAAGCCCCCCAAATCCGTCGGTCCCGCCGGCAACTGGACCCAGCCGCTGGCCGAGGGCCTCGACGACTGGACGATCACCGCCGACCCGGAGGGCTGGGAGCTCGACGACGGCACGGTGATCGCGAGCGGCGCGCGCTCCTACGCCTTCAGCCCGAAGGGCGACCACGCGGACGTCGAGGTCATGGCGCACGTCAAGCTCGGCGACGGCGCCCGCTCCGCGCTGCTCCTGCGCGCCGCTCCGGGCGACCCGCGCCCGAGCGGCTACGAGGTCGTGCTCAACGCGACCTTCGCGGACGCGCAGAAGACGGGCAGCGTGTACGAGCTCGCCCCGCGCACGGTGCACCTCATCGACGCCGACACCTGGTTCGACGTGCGCGCGCGCTGCGAGACGACCGCCGAGGGCACGCGCGTACGCGTCTGGGTCAACGGCGTGCAGGTGAACGACTACCTGGACCCCGAGAACCGCTTCACGAGCGGCCACATCGGGTTCCAGCAGCACCACGAAGGCGCCGTCCTCGAGCTGCGCGACGTGAAGGTGCGCGAGCTGTAGTCGCGCGGGCGCGCGGCGCTGGCGCTACCCCAGCGCTGCCGCGGCGCGGGTCGCTTCCTGGACGCCGCGGGCGAGCACGCTGCGCAGCTTGCCGTCCTCGAGCGCCATCAGCGCGGAGATCGTGCAACCGGCGGGCGTGGTGACCTGGTCCTTCAGCTCGGCCGGGTGCTTGCCGGTCTCGAGCACCATCGTCGAGGCGCCGAGCACCATCTGCGAGGCGAGCTCGGTCGCGACCTTGCGCGGCAGGCCGACCATCACGCCGCCCTCGGCGAGCGCCTCGATGATGACGTAGACGAAGGCCGGGCCCGAGGCGGAGAGGCCGGTGACCGCGTCCATGTGCTCCTCGTCGAGGGCCAGCGCGCGGCCCAGCGGGCGCATCAGCGAGAGCGCCAGCTCGACGTCCTCGGGCGCTGCGTGCGCGCCCGGCGAGACGACGGTCATGCCCTTGCGCACGAGGCACGGGGTGTTCGGCATGGCGCGCACGACGCGCGCGCCCTCGCCCGCGGCGGCCTCGAGGTCGCGCGTGCGCACGCCCGCGGCGATCGAGACGATCAGGGGCTGCGACTCGAGGCTCCCAGCCGCGCGCAGCTCGGCGAGCAGCGCGCAGGCGTGCTTCGGCTTGACGCACAGCAAGAGCACCGCGGCGTCCCGGGCGGCCTCGACGTTGTCCGTGCCCACCGCGAACGGCAGCGACGCGGCGAGACGCTCGGCGTTTTCACCGTGCAGCACCGTGGCGCGCAGGGCGCCCGGACCGAGCGTGCCCGCGTCGAGGAGGCCGTGGGCGAGCGCGCGGCCCATCGTGCCGAGGCCGAGGATCGAGACGGTTCCGGTGTCGAGCATGGCGGAGCGAGGTGGAGGAGAGCGGAGCCTGGGACTCTACCCACCTCGCCTCGCCGGTGACCAAGGAAAGCCTGGCGCTCGCCGCGCGTTCGTTCTACGCCGGCTGCGCGTACTGCAGCTGATGCAGGCGCCAGTAGAAGCCGCGCTGGGCGAGCAGCGCGTCGTGGGAGCCCTCCTCGACGAGCTTGCCCTTGTGCATCACGAGGATGCGGTCGGCGTCGCGGATTGTGGACAGGCGGTGCGCGATGATCAGCGACGTGCGGCCCTTCATCAGGCGGCCGACGGCCTCCTGCAAGAGGCTCTCGGTCGTCGAGTCGACATTCGAGGTCGCCTCGTCGAGGGCGAGGACCTTGGGCGCTACGGCGAGCACGCGCGCGAAGGCGATCAGCTGGCGCTCGCCGGCCGAGAGGTTCGAGCCGCGCTCGCGCACCGGCTCGCGATAGCCGCCGGGCAGCCGCGCGACGACCTGGTCGAGGTGCAGCTCGTCGGCGGCGCGCATCGCGTCCTCCTCGCTGATCTCCGGGTGGCCGAGGCGGATGTTGTCGAGCAGGTTGCCGGAGAACAGGAACACGTCCTGCGGCACGATGCCGACGCGCCGGCGCAGGTCCTCGAGCGGCCACTCGGCGAGCTCGACGCCGTCGAGGGTGATCGAGCCCTCGCGCACGTCGTAGAGCCGCGTCAGCAGCTTGAGCAGCGTTGTCTTGCCGGCGCCGGTCGCGCCCACGACCGCGACGCGCTCGCCCGCGGCGATCTCGAAGCTCACGTCGCGCAGTACCGGTGCGTCGTCGCCGTAGCCGAAGGTGACGTTCTCGAAGCGGATGACGCCGGCGTCCGAGTCCGGAACGCGCGGCGCCGCGACCTCGGGCAGGATCTCGTCGGTGTCGAGCAGGCGGAAGATGCGATCGCTGGCGGTCATGGCGTTCTGCATGACCGTGTACTTCAGGCTGAGCTCGTTCAGAGGTCCGAAGACGAGCTCCATGTACTGCAGGAAGGCGACCAGCGTCCCGATCGTGACGCCCTGGCCGAAGCGGCTGTCGGTCGCCTCGATGCCGAGGGTCTCGAGCGCCAGCCCGCCGCCGTACCACAGGATGACGGCCATCGTCACCGAGCTGAGCAGGTCGGTGATGGCCGACAGGACCGACTCCCACTTGACCGTGATGAGCTGCGCGTCGCACAGGTCGCGGTTGACCTCGCTGAAGGCATCGTGGGTCCGGCCCTCGCGCCGGAAGGCCTGGATCAGCGGCATGCCCGCCGCCTGCTCGTGCAGGAAGGCGTTCATCGTCGAGCGCTTCGTGACCATCGTGTCGTAGGCCGTGCGCACGCGCATGCGGATCGTCAGCGTGATGCCGACGAGCACGGGGACGACGAGCAGCGTGATCAGAGTCAGCTGCCAGTTCATCCAGAACAGGATCGTCAGGATGCCCGCGAGGTTCAGCAGGTCGCCGAAGATCGTCACGACGCCCGAGGCGAACATCTCGTGCAGCGCCTCGATGTCCGTCGTCACGCGGCCGATCAGACGTCCGATCGGCGTCTTGTCGTAGAAGCTCGCCGAGAGCTTCTGCAGGTGGCGGAAGACGGCCTGGCGCAGATCGAGCAGCGCGTTCTGGCCCGCGAGCTCGAGCGTGTAGGCCTGCACCGCGCGGAACAGCAGCTCGGCCGTCGCCGCGACTGCCACCCCTGCGATCAGCCAGCCGAAGCCGTCCATCTCCGCGGGCCCGATGAAGGCGTCGATCGCGAGCTTCATCAGCCACGGCCGCGCGAGGGCGAAGGCCGAGGTCAGGATCAAGAGCGCGAGCGAGATCCACAGCCAGCGCTGATGCGGTCGCACCCAGGTCCACAGCCGCCGGACGAGGTCGGCGTCGTAGGCGACGTCCTTGCGGCCGCCGGCTTCGTCGTGGGCCTTCATGCGGAGGCCTCCGGTCCGTCGAGGGCTGCGTCGGAGGTCGTGCCACCCGAAGACGTTGTCGCGCTGATCGGGGGAGGCCCTGCCTCGAGCTCGGCGCGCAGTCGCGCGGCGCGCTCGGCTTCGTGCTCGCTCTCCTCCTGCAGGCGCCAGGTGTCGGCGTAGCGACCGGAGAGCTCGAGCAGCTCGTCGTGCGTGCCGCGCTCGACGATGCGGCCGTCTTCGAGGACGACGATCTGCTCGGCGTGCTTCAGGCTCGAGAGGCGGTGGGCGACGAGCACGGTCGTGCGCTCGGCCGCGAAGGGCCGCAGCTCCTCGAGGATGGCATCCGCGGTGTGCGTGTCGACCGCGGAGAGCGTGTCGTCGAGGATCAGGAGCTTCGGGGTCAGCAGCAGGACCCGTGCGAGCGCCGTGCGCTGGCGCTGGCCGCCCGAGAGCGTCACGCCGCGCTCGCCGACGACCGTGTCGAGTCCGTTCGGGAACTGGTCGAGGTCCTTCGCGAGCTGCGCGGAGTCGAGCGCGCGCAGGACGTCGTCGTCGGTCGCCTCGGGGCGCCCGAGCGCGACGTTGCGCCCGAGCGACTCGCTGAACAGGAAGGCCTCCTGCGGCACGTAGCCGATGTCCGCGCGCAGCGCCTCGAGCGGGTACTCGGTCAGGTCGCGGCCGTCGACGAAGACTCGGCCGGGTTCGACCTCGAGCTGGCGCGCGTGCTCGCGCGCGAGGGTCGACTTGCCCGAGCCCGTGTGGCCGACGACGCCGAGCGTCGTGCCGGCGGGGACGTCGAGGTGCACGTCGTCGAGCACCTTGCGCTCGATGTCCGCGTCCGAGCCGACGTGCTCGGGGGGCAGGCTGCCGGAGAGGTGCGGCTGCTCCGAGAACGGTGGGTAGACGATCGAGAGGCCCTCGATGCGCAGCGCGCCGCGGGCAATGCCCCCGGCGGCGTCGCCAGCGACCGCGTCGCCCTCGCGCCGCAGCGTCACCTCGCTGTCGAGCACCTCGCGCATGCGCTCGTAGGAGGCCGTCCCGCGCCGCAGCGAGCTGATCACGAAGCCCAGCGTCCGCGTCGGGACCGCCAGCATCGCGAGGTACGTGATCATGATGCCGAACTCGGCGAACTCCATGGTTCCCGCCGCGACCTTGTTGCCGCCGATCCCGAGCACGAGCGTGGTCGAGATCCCGGCGAGGCCCATCATCGACGAGATCAGCAGCGCGCGCAGTTTGGTGACCTTCAGGTTGAGGCGCCGGTAGTCGCGGCAGCGCGCCGCGAAGCGCTCGTAGTCCGCGTCCTCGACCGCCAGCGTCTTGATCACGAGCTGGCCGGAGAGGCTCTCGTCGGTCTTCTCCGAGATGTCGGCGAGGGCGCTCTGCGCTGCCCGCGCCGTGACCTGGATGTGCAGCGCGACGCGCCGCGCGATCCACAGGAACACGGGGTAGGGCGCGATCGCGATCAATGCCAGCTGCATGTCCGCCGCGATCATCAGCGGCACCGCGATGGCGTAGAGCGTGAACGTCTCCGCCATGTACATGAAGACGGGCCCACCGAGCGACTGGACGTACTGCCGGTCGTTGATGCAGCGCGACATGATCTGCCCGGTCGGGTTGCGACCGTAGAACGACGGCGGCAGGTCGAGCAGCTTCTCGAACATCTGCGCGAGCAGGTCGCGCGAGAAGCGGCGGCTGTTACCGAGCAGGAGCAAGCGGCTCGTGGTGCGCAGCGGCGCGATCGCGAGCGCGGAGCCGAGGATCCACAGCGCCGCCATGAAGATCAGGTCAGCCGCGCGTCCCGCGTCGATGTCGGCGCCCTCCTCGAGCTCCTTGAGCTGCCCGAGCGTGTCCCAGAAGTAGCGGGGGATGCTGAGCTTGAGCCACAGACTCACCAGCAGGCAGACCGTGCCGATCAGGTACGTCCAGCGGTACGGCCAGAGCAGCGGGACGAGGGGGCGGAGGATCGCGAGCATGGGGGGCGCGTACTCTGGCAAAGATCCCGCGCGGCCGCTCCGGAGGGGCGCGGAATGTCTCGCGTCCCGGGCGTCCTCTTTCGCATTCGGCTGCGCGCGCGGCTGCGCGCGCGGAGTCACCCGTGTGCGCTTCGTGCGCGTCGACGTGCGCGCCGGACGCTGTGCGCTCAGGGACGCCAGCCGAAGCGCGCGAGGTCGCTGCTCCCCGCCGCTCGGAACTCGACGCCTTCGCGCTCCAGTCGACGGCGCTGTTCGCGACCGGACGGAGAGACCGGATCGAGCGAGCTCTTGCCCGCGGCGATGACGACGCGGTGCCACGGCAGGAGAGAGCCCTCCTCGAGCTCGCCGAGCAATCGCCCGACCAGTCGAGCCCGCCCGGGGAGCCCCGCTTCGTCGGCCACCTGGCAGTAGCTCGCCACCCGCCCCGCGGGGATGCTGTCCACGGTGGCGTGGATACGTTCGTGAGGGACATCCCGATGTCCTGGTTTGCTTTGGGGGCGGCGGGGCATCGGGATCCAGCGTGACACCGTGTCAGACACGATTCCAGCTATCGCCTGACTCGTCTTCGGGAAATGCGGAATCGGACCGAACAAACCTGGCCCCTCTTCCATCCAACCCGGTGCTAGCGAAGAGACCCCGCTGCGAGGGGCCAAGAGGTCGAGCCTTCCTATCTGCTCCTCCTCACGCAAAGCAAAGGGACGCGCGTCCCGAGAAATTGAGGCGGGAGTCCCGGGGGGGGCCTCCCGCCTCTCTCTTTGTGTCCTGGCCCGGTGCGGCCCCCCTTCGCACGGCAGCGCGAGCTGGGTAGAGCTCGCCGAGCGACCTCGCACGTCCTCGGTGGACGTTCCCGGCCGCTCCTCGAGCGTCTGCCCTGACGCGGCGTTAGTGGGGGCCCGCGCCCGCCGCGATCACCCGCGAGCCCGCCACGATGTCGAGCCCGCCGCCCGGCCAGCGGACCCAGCACTTCGTCCCGCCATCGTAATCCGGCGCCCGCAGGAGCAGCGTCGCCGGCTCACCCTGCACGAGGCAAGGCTCTTCGACGACCGCGTCGTCCCCGCGCCAGGCGCGCACGAAGGCGTTGTCCGCCAGCTCCTCGGCCACCGTCGTCGGCACCGTGTGCCCCGGATAGATCGTGGTGAATCCGGGTCGGGCGAGCAGCACATCGAGGATCGACGCGCGCAGCTCAGCGAAGGTCGTGTGCCCGCGGCCGCGCGTGCCGCCGACCGAACCGCGGAAGAGCGTGTCGCCGGAGAACAGCGCGCGCTCCTCGCCGTGCTGGACCTCGATCGCGATGTGGCCCGCGGTGTGCCCCGGGACGTGCAGCGCGCAGAGTTCGAGCTCGCCGACGTCGAAGCGCTCGCCGCCGTCCAGCTCGACCTCGAAGCCGCCGCAGGCCTCGGCCTCCGCGCGGTGCCCCACCCGCGGAATGCCGTAGCGCTCCGCGTACTCGCGCACGTGCGCGATGTGGTCCGGGTGGCGGTGCGTGACGAAGACGTGCGTCGGCGTCAGGTCCAGCTCCTCGATGGCCGCGTGGATCGGCCCCGTCGGCGTTCCGCCGTCGACCAGGGCCGCGCTCCCGCCCGGGGCGTCGCCCACGAGGTAGGAGTTCGAGAGCGGCCCTGGATCGTTGCTGGTGACGACGAGCACGCGACGCGCCTCAGAGCCTGTGAAGGAATCGCTCGCGCTCCTCGGCGCGTCGCGATCGTTTCCCGACAAGGCGCGCTGCGGGCGCAACGCAGGCCGTTTCGGAGGAGGGGCAACGCAGCTCGGGGCGCGAGCGAGGCGTGGCGAGGAGTGTGATGGATTCCTTCACAGGCTCTCAGCTCGCGACGAGCCCGTTGTGACGCAGCAGCGCCTCGGTGCTCGGCTCGCGACCGCGGAAGGCCTTGAAGACCTCCATCGGCTCGCGGCTGCCGCCGAGGCCGAGCACGGTCTCGGCGAAGCGGCGGCCCGTCTCGACCAGCTTCTGCTCGTCGTCGAGCCCGGCCTCTTCGAAGGCGGCGAACGCGTCCGCGGAGAGCACTTCGGCCCACTTGTACGAGTAGTAGCCGGCCGCGTACGACCCCGCGAAGATGTGCCCGAAGGCGTTCAGAGTGCGCGCGCGCGGGTCGCGCGTGCCGACCGACGTGCGCTTGGAGATGCGCTCCTCGAGCTCTTGCACGGACTCCTCGCCGTCAGGGTCGAAGCGGTGATGCAGCTCGAGATCGACGAAGCTGAACTGGAGCTGGCGCAGGGTCAGATTGCCGGTGTTGAACGTGCGCGCGGCGACGATCTTGTCGAACAGCTCCTTCGGAAGCGGCTCGCCGCTCTCGTGGTGGCGCGCGAAGCCGTTGACGGTCGACTCGTGGTAGCACCAGTTCTCCATGAACTGACTGGGCAGCTCGACGGCGTCCCACTCGACGTTGTCGACGCCGGCGACGAGGCCGTAGTCGACCTGCGTCAGCATGTGCTGCAGCGCGTGGCCGAACTCGTGGAAGAGCGTCTCGACCTCGCGGAAGGTCAGCAGCGCCGGCTTCTCGCCGACCGGCGGCGAGAAGTTGCAGACCATGTAGGCGACGGGCAGGCGCGGGCTGCCGTCCGCGGCGGGGAACAGCCGCGTGCGGCCCAGGCCGTCGTTCATCCAGGCGCCGCCGTGCTTGTCCGCCGGTCGCGAGTACGGGTCGAGGAAGAAGCCCGCCATGGGCGCGCCCTCGGCGTCCTTGACGACGAAGTAACGCACGTCGTCGTGCCAGCCGGGGACGGTGCCGGTCGCGTCCTCGACCGTGACCGCGAACAGGCGCTGCGCGATCGCGAACATCCCGTCGAGCACGTTGGGCAGCGGGAAGTACGGGCGCAGCTCCTCCTCG